>CANREG010000019.1 GCA_947629565.1 uncultured Lachnospiraceae bacterium | reverse complement strand
TGAGCATTTTTTAAAAGTTGTTTATTGTGGTATATGAAAAAACAAACCGTTGTGGATAAAACTGCGGAAACTCAAGTAAATATAGGCTTGACAAATAAAGGGTTAAGGAATATAATTCCTGACTTTTGGAGTTAAACATTAAAATATGGTGCTAAGCCGAGGTTTAAAACCTGTGGCTTAGCATTTTCTCGATTTCTCCTTTATTCAAAAAATAGGATGTCAGCGGCAGGTTGGTCAGTTTTGAAAACTCTTTAATAAACGTTGAACCTCTGGTGAGATTTATGTACTTTCTGTCGGATATTTTTGCCACTCTAAAGTCACGAATAAATTCAAATAAATCTTCAGAACAATAGTTGTTTTTCAATATCTTGAACTGTAAAAGTCGTGTTAATAATACTGCCAGATAGCAGATTAGAAAATGACCTGTGATGGTATCTTCTTTTTGCAGATATACAGGTCTTGCATCAAGCTGCGACTTCATAATCCTGAAAGATTCTTCCATTCTCCAAAGGTTATGGTATGCATCGTATATATCCTTATCGGGCATGGAAAGTTCTGACGTGACCAGCATGTTATATCCTGCCAGTTCAAGAGACTTTTTAATAAGTTCCTCATTCATAGTCACTTTCACTTTACCATCCGTATCGTTTCCTTTTTTATCCGCAGCAGTAAAAATCACGTATTTTGCACAGTCACCGTACTCCGATTTTTTTGCATGAGATGCCTTTAGGAGTTTTGCTTTTTCTATTTCTTTATTAATCTCGTAAATCTGTTTTTTTGCAAGTTTCGGATTATAAGTAACAATTCTTTTTTCTCTTAGTTTAAAAGTTCTGTAACGCCCTGTTGAAGCATCTTTGATCCTGTATCCAAAGTCATCAGTGCATTCTTTGATCCGATACAGGACATCACCGTCAGCATTTTTTACGTCCCTGTAATCATTGGGAAGCAGAACCCATGTTTTTTCCGTTTCAGGAAGCTGTTTTATAGATTTTGAAAAAATATAGCCATCCCCGTTTTTGACCGCATGGAAAATATTTTCAGAACAGTTAAGTCCTTTATCTGCTATCTGTATGGTTCTGCCGGATACAGAGTTTCTTGTCTTGAGTTCATCAATGATATTTCGGATTACCGGCTTTTCACTTTCATTTCCGGGAAACAGTTTCATGCCTATGGGGATCTGGTTTGCATCAAGAAGCAGACCGAGACCAACAATCGGTTCTTTCCTGTTTTCTTTTGAAGGTCCTTTCTTTCTGAAATCATCTTCTTTATCTATCTCAAAATAGAAATTTGTGCAATCGAAATAGGTGTGCGAAGTATCAAAGTGATAGAGCTGATGGATCTGATGATTGTATATCTCAATAATCTTCTCATACTCGCAGCCAATATATTCAAGCCCATCATAAAGCTGGTTTAAAGAAAAATCGTATGTATCAAAAAGTTTTGGGATTACTTCATCATATGTTTTTGATTTAGAGCAGGGATGAACAAGCCTTGCATAGACAAGGGAGGACATCATGTCAAAAACATTGAAGCGGAAATCAGTAGCAGTCTGCATCAGGTCTATGTATTTCCTGACCGAAAGCTTATCATTAATGTTTTTTAATGGAAAATATCCCAGTAGTTTTTCAGGAGATTCATCAGATATCTGCCGGTTTCTTTTTGAATTTTTGGCAATGTTAAATTCCTGATTAAGTTTGTTGACTTCTTCCTTGAAATAAGATACAGGGTCATCAATGCCCTTTTCCTGTAACTCGTGAACATATCCAATTGGTTTGTAAGATTTGTGGGCAGTGTGACCGCGTTCAGGGTCATAAAAACTTTCATAAATTTGAAGATATAATCCTTTTTTGTTTGTTGTTTTCTTTAAGAAATATGCCATAAAAAATCACCCCTCTATAGTATAACACCATAGCACCATAAAAGCAAGTAAAAAATAAAAATTTTGTCAAGTTTTTCTGACATCAAAAAAAGCCAGCAAACATGCTGACTTAGAGAAAAACATTTATATATAAACTCTCAAAGAAATATAGTGCTAAATCCTAAAGACGGGAATTTTGTTGTGGTGACTTAATTATACATCAAAAAGGGATAGGATTCCTTATATTTTGAGCATTTTTTAAAAGTTGTTTATTGTGGTATATGAAAAAACAAACCGTTGTGGATAAAACTGCGGAAACTCAAGAAAATCATGCCTTGACAGACGGATTGATTCAGAGTAGTCTGTTTGTATAGGTAAGGATTTGCCGGATGAATATACAGGTTCAAAGTATACACATAGATTAAAAGGTGCAAATGCAAAAGCCAAAGCAAATGATGGAAAAATGTATCTTTATGATATTTTGGACATAAAAAAAGAAACGAGCAACCCTTTCGAATCCTAAGATTTTACTTGGCAAAAAACCCATTTCTCTTTGAAAGTAGCTTATCAAAGATTTTGTGGACTGTCAAGTGCCATTTTTGCAAAAATACAATTACTTGCAGAGTAATCAGACAGGCAGGAAGAAAATAATGCATCATAATGAAATATCCGTATGTAATGAATCGAATAGTAAATTTTTAAGGAGGTAAGATTATGCCAAAGAAACAATTTTATGAAAATCAGGCCAGAACCATTATTGCCAAATTACAGGCAAGAAAAATGGAGGGGTACTACTGTCCGGATAAGGAGTCGGCCAAAGCCAAAGTTTTAGAGCTCATCGGAAATGATAAAAAGGTGGTTACCTACGGCGGCTCCATGTCCTTAGGCGAGGCCGGTATCTATGATGTGGTGGAGAAAGCGGGACATGAACTACTTCGGCGGGAGAACTATACCACGCCGGAGGAGCAGGCACAGTGCTATGCAAAGCAGGTAATGTCTGATGTGTATTTAATGAGTACCAATGCGATTACCTTAGACGGCGAACTGATTAACATTGACGGCGCGGGCAACCGGGTGGCCTGTCTGATTTACGGGCCGAAGGAAGTTATTGTCTTAGCCGGAATGAATAAGGTGGTGTCCAATGTGGAGGAGGGCGTTAAGCGGGTGCGCAATTTTGCCGCGCCGCCGAATACAGTTCGCCTCGGTATTGATACCCCTTGCGCAAAGACCGGACAGTGCGGCAATTGTCTCAATAATACAATCTGCTGCCAGACGGTGATTACCAGAGCCTCCAGAATACCCAACCGGATTAAGGTTGTTTTGGTAGGCGAGGAATTAGGGTATTAGAATACCCGCAAATACATATTGTTTATCGGGCAAGGCATTCCCTTTTGGGCAGACGGTTTATGAATAAAACGGTTTTCCGAAAGGGAATATTTTTGTCTTGCAATATACCCCATAGGGGTATATAATAAAAGCGTGTCAGGATACACAAATGTATGAAACTTGATGAACAGAACATACTGATTATGAGCAGAAAATGAGGTGATACCTTGGAAAAGAAAGAAAAAGACAACTGCTGCTGCAATCGGAAGAAGGAGCGCACGCAGCAGGAATATAAGAAACTGATTAACCGACTGAACCGGATAGAAGGGCAGATTCGGGGCATACGCCGAATGGTGGAGGAGAGCGCCTACTGTACGGACATTTTGACGCAGTCCGCCGCTGTGACTGCCGCAATGAATGCTTTTAACAAAGAGCTTCTCGCCAATCATATCCGCACCTGCGTGGCCGACGACATACGGGCGGGCAGGAATGAGACCGTAGACGAGTTGGTAACCACTATCCAGAAAATGATGAAATAAGAGTGGAAAGGAATAGATATGGAACAGTATATCGTAACCGGAATGAGCTGCGCGGCCTGCAGCGCCAGAGTGGAAAAAGCAGTATCCAATGTGGAGGGGGTTAAGTCCTGTTCTGTCAGTCTGCTGACCAACTCCATGGGCGTGGAGGGAACCGCAGCCCCCGCAGAGATTATAAGAGCAGTAGAGGCTGCCGGATATGGAGCGTCCCTTAAGGGCAGGAATCAGTCTGCCTCCTCCGGAGGAAATGATTATGAGGAGGCGCTAAAGGATAAAGAGACGCCGCTGCTTAAAAAAAGACTGCTGTATTCTGTGGGATTTTTGCTGATACTCATGTATATTTCCATGGGGCATATGATGTGGAACTGGCCGCTGCCGGCGTTTTATCAGGGGAATCATATTGCCATGGGCTTGACGCAGCTTTTGCTGACGGTCATTATCATGGTCATCAATCAGAAATTTTTCATAAGCGGCTTTAAGAGCCTGATTCACCGGGCGCCTAACATGGACGCTTTGGTTGCCTTGGGCGCGTCGGCGGCATTTGTGTACAGCACTTACGCCCTGTTTGCCATGACGGACGCGCAGGTCCATGGAGATATGGAGGGTGTCATGGCGTATATGCATGAGTTTTATTTTGAATCGGCGGCCATGATTCTTACGCTGATTACCGTCGGCAAAATGTTGGAGGCCCGCTCTAAGGGAAAGACGACGGACGCCCTGAAGGGCTTGATGAAGTTAGCGCCAAAGACGGCTGTGGTGCTCCGCTCCGGAGAAGAGACCTTAGTGGACATCGGACAGGTGCAAAAAGGGGATATTTTTGTTGTCCGCCCGGGGGAAAATATTCCCGTTGACGGCGTGGTGATTGAGGGAAACAGCGCAGTCAATGAATCCGCCCTGACGGGGGAGAGCATACCCGTAGATAAGGCGGCGGGCGATAAGGTGTCAGCCGCCACCATTAACCAGTCCGGATTTTTAAAATGCGAGGCTTCCCGCGTGGGCGAGGACACTACCCTTTCCCAGATTATCCGCATGGTCAGTGATGCGGCGGCAACCAAGGCCCCCATTGCCAAAGTGGCGGATAAGGTGTCCGGCGTTTTTGTTCCGACGGTAATAGGAATCGCAGTATTGACAATTATCGTATGGCTGCTTGTCGGCCGGAATTTTGGCTTTGCGCTGGCAAGGGGAATTTCGGTGCTGGTGATAAGCTGCCCCTGCGCCTTAGGCCTGGCAACGCCGGTAGCGATTATGGTAGGCAACGGAGTGGGCGCAAAAAACGGAATTATGTTTAAGACGGCAGCCTCTTTGGAGGAGACCGGGAAAATGCAGATTGTCGCCTTGGATAAGACGGGAACCATAACCAATGGGGAACCGCAGGTGACGGATATTTTGCCGGAGGGCGTGACAGAGGAACAGCTCTTAACGGCGGCGTATTTTCTCGAACAAAAAAGCGAGCACCCTCTCGCCAAGGCGATTGTGGGCTATGTGGAAAAAGAGTTTGCGGTTGAGAAGGGGGAGGCGGTTTCGGACTTTAAAGCCCTTCCGGGAAACGGGTTGTCCGGGGTTTGGAACGGGCAGCGGTTAGTAGGCGGCAACTATGATTTTATCCGTTCGGAGGCTGCAATTTCCGAAAAGGTCCGGGAACAGTCAGAAACACTTTCCGGTCAGGGAAAGACGCCCTTGTTTTTTGCGATGGACGGTAAGTTTATCGGTATGATTGGCGTTGCGGACACGATGAAGGAGGAAAGCCCCCGGGCGGTAAAGGAACTTCAGGATATGGGAATCTATGTGGTTATGCTGACCGGCGATAATGAGCGGACCGCGGCGGCCATTGGAAAACAGGCCGGAGTAGACGAAGTGATTGCCGGAGTACTGCCGGAGGGAAAGGAACGGGTAATCCGCAGCCTGAAGGAAAAAGGAAAAGTGGCTATGGTGGGCGACGGAATTAACGATGCGCCCGCGCTTACCAGAGCGGATATGGGAATTGCCATTGGCGCGGGAACAGACATCGCCATTGATGCGGCGGATGTGGTGCTGATGAAAAGCCGGTTGAGCGATGTTCCGGCGGCAATCCGTCTAAGCCGGGCGGCCCTTCGGAATATCCATGAAAATCTGTTCTGGGCATTTATATATAATGTAATCGGGATTCCGCTGGCGGCGGGAATATGGATTCCTGTGTTCGGCTGGCAGTTAAATCCCATGTTTGCGGCTGCGGCCATGAGCCTCAGCAGCTTTTGTGTTGTAACCAACGCCCTGCGGCTGAATCTGTGTAAGCTGCATGATGCCAAAGGGGATAAAAGGTTAAAAAATACCCTGCGGGGTAACATTACGCCTTTACAGGCGGAACCAAAAACATATATTCAGGAGGACAATAAGATGGAAAAGACAATGAAAATTGAAGGTATGATGTGCGCACATTGCGAGGCAACGGTCAAGAAGGCTTTAGAGGAATTAGCGGGCGTTACAGAGGCCGTTGTCAGCCATGAGGCCGGTACGGCGGTAGTGAAAATGAGCGCCGAGGTAGCCGATGATGTGCTGAAAAAAACAGTGGAAGACAAGGAGTATACTGTCGTTTCCATTGCGTAATTTCTTTTTGACAGACCTATGGGCAAGGGGTATAATATAACCAGTTAATGTTTCAGATGATGAAAGGTGTTGGTTATAGTGGCTTCGAAAAGCATGGTCAGAAGAATTTTGTTTTTTGTCGTTGCAATAGCTTTGTCCATAGGCTGCATGGGAGAAAGCGTATGTGCCGAAGAGGATATATTTACGCCTGAGGAGAGGGAATATGTGGAGTCCCTAGGCGTGTTAAAGGTAGGGTATGTGGGCGACCGGATACCCATTTCCTTTAAGGAGGAGGCAACAGGGGAATTAGGCGGTGTGTCGAGGGCCATTTTTGACCGGATTCAGGAGATTTCCGGCTTGAAGTTTGAGTATCAGGAGCTGCCCAGCGGTTCCGTTACCTATGATTATCTGGCGGAACAGAAATTTGATTTGATTACCAGCGTGGAATATAACAAGCAGAATTTAAAGGCCAACGGTATTTTGTTAAGCGAGCCCTATCTTTCCAGCAAGAAGGTAATCGTGGGACATAAGGGCGTAACCTTAGACAGCGGGGAGAATCTTAAGATAGCGGTTGCCACCGGTTCCCAGACGCTGAAAAAGGTCTTAAAGGAGCAGTATCCCAGCTTTGAGATTGTGGATTATGACTCTATAGGAAAGTGCTTTGAGGCGGTCAATGAGGGACAGGCGGATTTTCTGATTCAGAACCAGTATGTGGTGGAGTACCGGATGTATAAGCCCCAGTATGAGAACCTGACAATCCTTCCGACTTTGGGATTAGATGATATGCTTTGTTTTTCGGCAGTGCTGCCCTTAGACAGTGTGGGCACGCCGATATTTAAAGAAAAAGAGATGCTGATTGGCATTATCAATAAGGCTGCGGATCAGATTTCAGATGATGAGATAGCCAATTATATCATACGGGCCACTACGGAGAATCAATATCATGATACGCCTGCCGATTTCTTTTACCGTTACCGTTATACGGTTATGGTTCTTCTTGCAGCAGTTCTGATTGTACTTATTTTAATCTATGTGGCGGTTCGCGCCCATATCCATACTCTGCGCGCGCAGGCAGATGCGGAGACCAGAACCCAGTTTTTATCTATGATGAGCCACGAAATCCGGACGCCGTTAAATGGGCTTTTAGGACTTAACTATCTGATTACCCGCAACATTGACAATGAGAAAAAGGTCAGGGATTATCTGCAGCAATCCTCAGATGTGGCGAATTATCTGTTGATATTGATTAACGATATATTAGATATGTCAAAGCTTCAGAAGAAACAGATGCAGCTTGTCAACAAGGCGTTTGCCGTTAAGGGGACGCTGAAGATGATTGATTCTGTCAGCGGGAGCAGAATGAGGGAAAAGGGCATTCATTTTGTCGTCAAAAAAGAGGTGCCTTATCCGCGGCTTGTCGGAGACGAGACCAGAATTGAACAGGTGCTTTTAAATGTGCTCGATAACGCCTACAAATTTACTCCAAGTGGCGGTCAGGTTACCATGGAAATATCCCAGGAAAAGCAAAAGGAGCGCCGGATATGCACGAAGGTCAGCATCAGCGATACCGGTCCCGGAATCAGCGAAGAATTTCAGAAGAAGATATTTGACTCGTTTACCCAGGAGCGGTCAACGGTTTCTAAGGGAAATCAGGGAACCGGCCTTGGCATGGCAATCAGCCGGAATCTGGCCAGACTGATGGGCGGGGATTTGGTTGTTCAAAGTAAGCCGGGGCAGGGCAGTACATTTATATTTACCTTTGTGACGGACTATGTGGCAGAAGGGGAGGAGGACCCGGAGACGGAGCCTGCCGTTTTGCCTCAGACGACAGAGGGGCGGCCCTTGCATGTCTTAGTGGCGGAGGACAATGAATTAAATGCAGAGATTGTTATGGATTTGCTTGAGACGGCGGGACTTTCAGCCACCCTTGCCTCGAACGGGCAGGATGCGGTGGAGATGTTTGCTGCCTCTAAGCCCGGTGCGTTCGACTGTATTTTAATGGACTTGATGATGCCCGTATTGAACGGTTACGAGGCCGCGAGGGCAATCCGCAGCATGGACAGGGAGGATGCGGCGACCATAAGGATTATTGCATGCAGCGCCAATGCCTTTGAGGAAGACCGGCAGAAGGCAAAAGACAGCGGAATGGACGATTTCGTTGCCAAACCCATTGATGTGGATAAACTGATGGAAAAATTACAGGGCTAGAAAAACATTTGTTGCACAAATAAGAGGGGCATTATATAATGGATATATCATTTCTGACCAAAGCGGGCTTTTCGGGGCGGACGGCGGCGGAGGATATTCATGGAGGAGAAGGATATGAGATATAAGGTATTGCTGACAGGGAAGAACAATACGGCCATTGACGATTTTTTCGGACATTTAGATGAAAGTCTGGAACTGCTTACCACCTCACAGCGCTGGGATGATATGGTGGGACATATAAAATATTTTAAACCGGATGCTTTTTGTTATTGCATATCCAACGAGTTTCGGGAGCGTCTTGGACAGATGAAAGCGTTTAAGGAGAATTTAGAGCAGGAGGGGATTCCGCTGGTGGTTATCGGTTCTGAGGAGGACTGCGCGGAATTTGAAGAGGAGGCGAAGGGCGTTGCTGATTTCATTCTGAAAAAGCCCCTGAAGGCTTCCACCATAGAGGAGGCGCTGATTAAGTATATCGATGCGCTGAAGTATGCGGAGCAGATGCGGTTAGAGCAGGAGCGCAAGCTACAGGAGGAGATGGCGAGAGCGAAATTTAAACATATCCTCGTTGTGGACGACGACGCCTCTATGTTAAAGATTATCAAGGAACAGCTTCACGATTCCTACGAGGTGGCTACGGCTCTGAACGGCAGAACGGCTCTGAAATTCTTGGAGAAAAAGTCAACCGACTTAATCCTGTTGGACTATGAAATGCCCAACGAAAACGGAGCGGAGGTCTTTGGAAAGATTCGCTCCAATGAAGCCACGAAGGATATACCTGTGTTGTTTTTAACCGGCGTGACAGAACGGAACAAGATTACCCAGGTGCTTGCCTTGAAACCCCAGGGCTATCTGTTAAAGCCCATTGAACATGATAAACTGCTGGCTGCCATAGAGGGTATCTTAGGCGGAAAGGAATAGAATGATTAAGGATATTTATCTAACAGACATAATGGATGCGGATATGTTGCAGCGCATACAGGACGCTTTTTCGGAGCTTACGGGTATGGCGGCTTTGACTACGGACATCAACGGAAAGCCGGTTACTACCGGCTCCAATTTTTCTGATTTCTGTATGAAGCATGTCCGTACCTCCCCGGAAGGTGCAAGGTATTGCGAGTGGTGCGATAAGTACGGCGCGGAGCAGACGCAGGAGCGGGGACATCAGGCCACCTATTACTGCCATGCGGGCCTGATTGATTTTGCTGCGCCGATTAATATTGCGGGGCAGCAGATTGGCTGTTTTATCGGCGGGCAGGTTCTTACAAAGAAACCGGATTTGAACAAGATGCGGTTAGTTGCGCAGACAATCGGGGTTGATCCGGAGGTGCTGTTAGAGGCGGCGGATAAAGTACATATTCTTCCCAAAAATGTGATTGACAAGGCGGCGCAGTTTCTATATGAGGTTGCGGGAATCCTGTCGGATATCGCCTATAGCCGGTATATGACGGAGGTGGCCGAGAAGGAGATGGAGCAGGCTAATCAGATGAAGTCGGATTTTCTCGCCAATATGAGCCATGAGATCAGAACGCCCATGAATGCGGTGATTGGCATGGCGGAGATGGCGCTCAGAGAAGATTTGCCCCAGTCTGCCCGATATTATATCAACCAGATTAAATCTTCCGGCAGGGAGCTTTTGACAATCATCAATGATATTCTTGATTTTTCCAAGATTGAATCCGGTCGGCTGGATGTGGTGCCGGTGGAATATGAGGCCATGTCTGTACTGAATGATGTGGTCAATGTAATCGTAACCCGTCTGCGGGATAAGGATGTGGAACTGATTTTAAAGATGCCACCGGATATTCCCAAGACGCTTTTAGGGGATAATATCCGCATCAAGCAGATTCTCATTAATATTGCCAACAATGCGGCCAAGTTTACCAAGGAAGGGAAGATTACCATAGAGGTCAAATATAAGCTGATTTCTCCGACCATAACAGAGATAGAGATTTCTGTGGAAGATACGGGTATCGGCATTAAAGAGGAGGATATCTCCAAGATTTTTAATTCCTTTCAGCAGGTGGATTCCAAGAGGAACCGGAATATCGAGGGAACCGGTCTGGGGCTGGCTATTTCCCAGCAGCTTATTCAGCTAATGGGCGGCGAAATCTGGGTGGAAAGCGAATACGGCAGGGGAAGTAAATTTACCTTTACCTTTCCGCAGCGGATTATTGACGATACCCCCAGTATTATGTTGGATGCCGTGGAAAAGAAGGCTGTGGCAGGCGTAATTGATAATCCTTATGTCAGGGAGCAGCTTGCGTGGGATTGCGACTCTCTCTGCGTTATGTATATGGATATTGGCTCTGTGGAGGGCATGAAGAGGTTTATCTCGGCGAACCAGGGACAGGAATTGTTTCTGATTATCGAGGACAAACGGCTTACACAGGAGTGGAAGGATTTTATTGGGGAGCATAGCGAGGTGAGGTCTGTTCTGCTCACTGAGTTTTTCGACAGCAGAAAGCAGGACGTTCAGAACCTTTTATTGATGAAGAAACCAATGTTTGCCCTGAACCTGGCGCTCTTTTTAAAGGGCGGGGATATGCATTATGCGTTCTCCGACCATGACGACAACGGAATTAATTTCATTGCGCCGGAGGCGGAGATTTTAGTGGTGGACGACAATGCGGTGAACCTAACCATCGCAGAGGGGTTACTCAAACCGTTACAGATGAAGATACAGACCGCCGACAGCGGACAGCAGGCCATAGACAAGGCAAGGCACTATCATTTTGACATTATTTTTATGGATCATATGATGCCGGAGATGGACGGTATCGAGGCAACTCATCTGCTTCGCGAGTTGGAGGGCTATGAGGATACGCCGATTATTGCGCTTTCCGCCAATGCGGTAAGCGGAATCCGGGAGAAATTTTTGAGCGAGGGAATGAGCGATTTTGTACCCAAGCCCATTGAACTGCACAACCTGATTTCCAAGGTGCGGCAGTGGCTTCCTCCGGAGAAGGTGAAGGAGGCGGAGGAATTTACCCTAACGGAAAATGCGCAGGATGAACTGCCGGATACAGTGGGAGATTTGGATGTTGCCGGAGCGGTGAAACTGTTAGGCAGCAAGCAGATGTATTTTACCATTCTGGAAAACTATTACAAGGTGATTGAAAAGAAGGCCATCGCTATCCGTTCTCTTTGGGAGAGTGAGGACTGGAAGAATTACACCATTGAAGTGCACGCCTTAAAGAGCCTTTCGAAACAGGTAGGGGCGGGGGCCCTTGCCGAATTGGCGGCGTCATTGGAAAAGGCAGGAAACGAGGAAAATATTGATTTTATCATGCAGCAGACCGAGAAGCTGCTTACCATGTACTTAGACTACATTCCGGTGTTAGAACCGCTTTTTAAGCAGGAGGAGAATACGGAAGAAAAGGAAAGCATACAGGCTGACAAGCTGAAAGAGATGATTGAGGAACTGTTGGCGGCAGCGGAGGATTTGAATCTTGACGAGATGGAGAAGATTGTCGGCAATATGAAGAATTACGCTTATCCGAAGGAACAGCAGGAACTGTTTGAGCGCTTGAAGGAAGCTGTGGAGGGTATGGATACGGAGGAAAGCGAGGAGATTCTGAAAGATTGGCAGAGCTGCTTATAGAATGAAACTGCTTATAGTTTGAACGGCGGGGATTTATACATAATCCCCGCTTTTGTTCATATAATAGTAAATGGATTGCAGTATTTTAAGGTCCGGGAGTTGAAAGAGTACTTGAAAAAATGGCGTAATATGGTAAAATAATGCTTAAGAATGGCCTGCTTTGTCCTTGCAGATGGACGGGCATTTTAAGGAACGTATGCGATACGGGGAAGCGTATTGGCAGGAGGAAGAGAATGGTTCGGGAAGAGAATGTAAAGCTGATGAGCAGAATTGCAATATATGAAAAGCATGCGGGCAAGACGGAGATTCCTATGCACAAGTTTTATAAAGGGGACTATGTCCGGCTGAATTGCCTGAAGACGGTGGTGTCTGCAACGATTGTTTTTTTGCTTGCGGCGTCTCTTATAGCAGTCTATAAGCTGGAATATCTGCTGGCCAATATATTAAAAATGAATTACAAGGGAATGTTGATTGCGGTATTGGGGATCTATGCTGCATGGATACTCTTATACTGGCTGGTGGCGAGAGTTGTATATGCAGCCCGCTACGAGAAAGCGCGGTCTAATATTATCATCTATAATCATCATCTGAAGAAATTGCAGGAGGAAGGCCGCAAAGAGGCAGTAAAGGCAAAGGGAGGAGTGGTAATCGGTGACGACTTTATTGACTTTTAGGGATAGTGTAAAGGCGTTTTGCAGCCGGTATGATTACATCATTACTCCCATATTAAAATTTATACTGGCATTGGTTCTGTTTTGCAATATCAATGCGCAGATCGGTTATATGCCGATATTGCAGAACAAACTGGTTGTGGTTCTTTTATCGGGAATCTGTGCCTTTTTACCACTGGAAATTATGGCGGGAATCGGCGGCGTTATGATTATCCTGAACTCTGCAAAGGTGTCTTTGGATGCGACGTTGGTGGGGCTTGCGCTGATGCTTATTTTCTACTTTGGGTACGCCAGATTTTCACCTAAGACCGGAATCATTGCTTTGTTGGTGCCGCTCTGTTATCGGCTGCATATCATATATGCGCTGCCGATTATTTTGGGATTTTCCGTAGGCCCGGCGGCGATTATACCGGTGATATTTGGCGTGATTTTATATTATTACGGAATCAGCCTGGGAGAACTGATGAATCTGCTTTCGGCCTCTGCCGCTGCGGAGGAGGAAGAGACAGTGCAGGGATACCAGTACATAATGACGAGCCTTGTGGACAATCATCTTATGCTGTTGATTTTTGTGGTATTTGCCTGCGTCATTTTAGTGACCTACGCGATTTATCGCGCCTCTTTTTCCAATTCCTGGATTGTTGCTTTTGTGGTGGGGGGCTTTTTGAATGTAGTGCTGTTTTTGGTGGGCGGCGTTACTTCTTCCGTGGAGGTGGAGATTGCGCCGATTTTCGTAGGCAGTCTTGTAGGGATTGTGCTGGCTGTGGTGTGCCAGTTTGGAAAGGGAATCGTGGATTATCAGCGCACGGAGCTTTTGCAGTTTGAGGATGATGAATATTATTATTATGTGAAGGCCATACCCAAGCTGTCAGTGGCGGAGTCCAACAAGAATGTGAAGCGTATCAATTCCAAAACACATAATTAGATGGAGATGGGAAATATTGGAGCAGATTACAAATTATCTTAGAACCTATTTTGACTGGTTCTATATACCGAGATTTACAATTACAGATGCCATTGAGATTATCATTATTGCCGTTTTAGTCTATTACATTATGGACTGGTTTGCAAAGACCAGGGCATGGATGCTAATCAAGGGTTTATTAGTGCTCCTGCTCTTTGCAGGCATTGCCCTGTTGTTTCAGTTTAATACCATTTTGTGGATATTTAAGAATACCATTAGTGTTGGCGTAATAGCTGTGATTGTTATTTTTCAGCCGGAGTTTCGGAGAGCCTTGGAGCAGTTGGGACGGCGGAAGTTTCTTTCCGGCATATTCAGTACGGAAGATACAAAGAACGGTATGCGGCTGGAAAAGAAAACTTTAAATGAACTGGTCAAGGCCTCGTATTCCATGGGAGAGCAGAAGACGGGGGCTTTAATTGTAATTGAACAGGACGTACGGTTGGGGGAATATGAGAGAACGGGGATTCATTTAGACGCTGTCGTTACCAGCCAGTTATTGATTAATATTTTTGAGCATAACACGCCTTTGCATGACGGGGCTGTGCTGATCCGCAATAACCGCGTTGTCAGCGCAACCTGTTATCTGCCCTTATCCGATAATCTGGATATCAGCAAATCCCTGGGAACCAGGCACAGGGCCGCTATAGGAATCAGTGAGGTGTCGGACAGCATTACCATTATTGTTTCCGAGGAGACGGGAGCGGTTTCCCTTGCGTGCAACGGAGTGCTTTATCGGAATCTGCAAAAAGACCAGCTTCTTTCCAAAATGGAGGAGCTTGGCAAGCGGGAGACAATCAGGGAAAAAATGAAATGGTGGAAAGGACTTGGTAAACATGAAAAATCGAATTCTTAATCATTTCGGATTGAAGGTACTCTCCCTTGTCATCGCTGTTGCCGTTTGGATTGTTGTGGCAAATGTGGATGATTACAAGACAACGAAGCAGATATCCGGAATTGAGATTGAATTTATTAATGGAAATGCGATTGCCGAAAAGAATAAGGTTTATGAAGTACCCGAAGGCACGACGATGGATATCGTGGTTAAGGGAAGGCGCAGTGTGGTGGAGAATCTGACCAACGAGGATTTTAAAGCGGTGGCAGATTTATCCAAGATGTCTGTGACGGACGCTGTCACAGTGGAAGTGTCGGCGATCAGTTCTTACATTGCAAAAGATTTGACCATTACCTACACCAATAATTCCGTAGTGATTGCCGTGGAAGATAAGGTGGAAAAGCAGCTTCCTATTACTGTGCGCACCACCTCGGAGGTGGCGGAGGGCTATGCCATCCGCAGTAAGACGGCAACGCCCAATCTGATTACGGTGACGGGCGCAGAGAGCATTGTGGATACCATTGAAGAAGTGGTTGTGGATATGGATGTGGCAGGGGCCGATCACAATCTCACAGGTTACGGGACGCCGGTATTTTTAAATCACAACGGCGATGTCATTGCGTCCGATAAGTTTGAATATGATGTTGAGGAAGTGGCAATCGCCGTAGAAGTCATGCAGACAAAGACCTTGTCAGTCAAGGTTAAGACGACTGGCGACTTGGCGGAGGGATACGCGATTTCCAGCATCGACTATCAGCCTACTAGTATCGTGGTGGTAGGAGAGGCAGAGGATTTGGCAAAGGTAGAGGAGATTTTGATTGATGATGTGGATGTGACAGGCTGCAGCAAGGACATGGAAACCTCTGTTGCCATAGCGGATTATCTGCCGACCGGAATCACTTTGGCGGATAATACGGAAGAGATTATGATTAAGGTTCTGATAGAAAAAGTACTAGAAAAGACATTGAGTCTGGATAAGGACGACATTAATATTGTAGGCAGGCAGGAGGGAATGACCTATACCCTGACCGAAGGGGCCTATAGTTTAACTGTTCGGGGACTTAAGGAGAATCTGGACAGTCTTAAAATAACGAATCTCATACCAAGTATTGATGTGTCCGGATATGGGCCGGGTATACACACCTTTACTGTAAATCTCAGAGAGATGAAAGGGATTGAGATTTTAGAGCCGTTGACGGTGGAACTGGAGATTAAAAGCGACGAGGAATAGTAAAAGGGGCGGATGGAATGGTGACATATAAGATGGTGATTGCCGATCCCTCGGGTTTGCATTTGCGTCCGGCAGGCAAGCTGTGTGAAATCAGCCTGAAATACAAGGCCAGAGTACAGATTAAAAAGGGAGATCACATAGCCAATGGAAAGAGCGTATTGGGCGTGCTGGCCGCGAGGGTGCAGCAGGGAGACGAGATTGAAATCATTTGTGACGGGACGGATGAGGAGGATGCGTTGCAGGCTCTTGTGACTATGTTACAGGAGGATGTGGGCATAGAGGAAGCAGGATAAGAAAGTTTTGGGAGGCGAAATGATATGTTACAGGCAGAATCGCAGGAAAAGGTTGACAGGTTAAAGCGCATTGTAGAGGAAAGCGATAATATCGTATTTTTTGGCGGCGCAGGCGTTTCGACGGAGAGCGGTATTCCGGATTTCAGAAGTGTGGACGGACTTTATAACCAGAAATATAAATATCCGCCGGAGGTAATGGTGAGTCATAGCTTTTACCGGACGCATACGAAGGAATTTTTTGAGTTTTACCGCAACAAGATGATTGCCTTAGAGGCAAAGCCGAATGCCGCTCATTTAAAGCTGGCGGAGCTGGAAAAGCAGGGGAAGGTGCGGGCGGTGATTACGCAGAATATTGACGGCCTGCATTATGCGGCGGGCAGCAAGGAGGTTTTGGAGCTTCACGGCAGCGTGCACAGGAATTATTGCGAGTCCTGCGGCAAGTCCTATCCGGTACAGTATATTATGGAGAGTCAGGATGTGCCAAAGTGCGAAGCCTGCGGCGGTATTGTGAAGCCGGATGTTGTGCTTTACGAGGAGGGGCTTGATCCGGATGTTATGCAGAGGGCGGTTAGTTATATCCGCAATGCGGAGGTGCTGATTATTGGCGGAACTTCTTTAGCCGTTTATCCGGCAGCGGGATTTATTGATTATTTTAAGGGAAAACATTTAGTAGTAATTAATATGGATAAGACCAGCCGGGATGTAAATGCGGATCTGGTGATTACAGAACGAATTGGAGAGGTCTTTGAACAGCTATAATACCTATAAATAGTGAGAAAATATAATTTTGGGGTGTACAAACACAATATATTGTATTATAATGAGGGCGTAGAGAGTCTATAGCTATAAGGAGTGATGATATGAATATCAATCTGGAATACTATAAGATTTTCTACAATGTAGCCACCACAAGAAGCATAACTGGTGCAGCAAAGAAGCTCTGTATATCGCAGCCTGCCGTCTCCCAAGCTGTCAAGCAGCTCGAGCAGGAACTGGGGATTGAGCTCTTTACCAGACATGCGAAAGGTGTCAGTTTAACCCGCGCTGGAACTTTGCTGTATTCTTATGTGGGTAAGGGTTATGAGACGATTCTGGCAGGGGAGGAACAGCTTGCGAAGATGATGAATCTGGAGTATGGTGAGGTGCGAATCGGCGCCAGCGATATGACGCTTCAGTTTTATCTGCTGCCCTTTTTAGAACAGTTTTATCAGCTCTATCCTGAGATTAAGGTTACAGTGACAAATGCCCCTACGCCGCAGACCATTGACCACTTGTACCAGGGACGAATTGACTTCGGGGTTGTGACCAGACCTCTGGAGGTTGATACACAGTTAGATGTTTTTAAAGTCCGAAAGATACAGGATGTGTTTGTGGCGGGGGACAAGTTCCGGGAATTACAGGGAAAGCGTCTCAGCTATGAACGACTTACGGCGCTGCCTTTTATCTGTCTGGAGGAGAATACCAGTACCAGAAGGTATGTGGATGATTTTCTACAGAAGATGCAGGTGGAGATTACACCGGAATTTGAACTGGCAACCAGTGATATGATAGTACAGTTTGCCCTTCGCAATCTGGGAATTGGCTGCGTGGTGAAGGATTTTGCGGATAAGTATTTAGACAGTGGGGAATTGTTTCAGCTTAAGTTTACACGGGAGATTCCCAAGCGGGATATGTGCCTGATTTTTGACCGGCGCGCGACTATGCCTGTGGCGGCCCTCCGGTTAAAGGAGCTTTTGCTGAAAGAACCTAAGAGTTAATTGGAACCTGTAATGATAGCTGGTAAAGGAGAAGACAATGGAACAGAATAATACATTTAAGCTGGTAAATGAGAACGGCGAGGAGATTACCTATGTTGGACTCAGTGTAGTAGAGAATCCGGAGAATGGGCGGAGATATCTGATTTACACGGAGGCGGAGAATGCCAATGAGGTATCCGGCAAGAATGTGGAATTGTACGCCTGCATTTACGGCAAGGAAAATGGTCGTATTCTGTTAGATCCGTTAGAGACGGAAAAAGAGAAAACATTAATTCAGACATTTATAGAGAACAATATCCGTACATCTTAATTTGTCCTCTCTTCATTCATAGGAAAGACTCTGTTTTGTGATTTGACAGAGTCTTTTTTGATTGGTTTTTCGTTTTTTGCTTAATATAAGATATGTTTATGGCACATATTAGAATTATTAATTTTACTTATGTCTTAAAATGTTGTATACTATTTTCTGCCTGAAAAAAGGCAGGACAATTTGATAAGAAAAGAGAGGGTTAAACAAAAATGGTCAAAGCAGTAGTAGGAGCGAATTGGGGAGACGAAGGCAAGGGAAAGATTACGGATATGCTGAGCAAGGAGGCAGATATTATCGTGCGTTTTCAGGGTGGCGCCAATGCGGGACACACCATTGTGAACGATTACGGTAAATTTGCGCTGCACACGCTGCCTTCCGGTGTGTTTTACAATCACACCACAAGCATTATCGGTAACGGCGTTGCGCTGAATATTCCCGTATTATTTAAGGAGATTCAGGAGATTGTGGACAGAAATGTTCCCATGCCCAAAATTTTGGTATCTGACAGGGCGCAGATGGTAATGCCGTATCATATCCTGTTTGATGAGTATGAGGAGGAGAGACTGGCCGGTAAATCCTTTGGTTCCACCAAGTCCGGCATTGCGCCTTTTTATTCTGATAAATATGCAAAGATTGGTTTTCAGGTGGCGGAGCTGTTTGACGAGGCGGCCTTAAAGGAAAAATTACAGCGGGTGATCGTACAGAAAAATGTGCTGTTAGAGCATTTATACCATAAGCCTTTATTGGAGGTGGATGCGCTTTTTGATACTCTTATGGAATATAAGAAAATGGTGGAGCCTTATGTGTGTGATGTCTCTGCATATCTGTATCAGGCGATTCAGGACGGGAAGAATATCCTGTTAGAGGGACAATTAGGCTCCTTAAAGGATCCGGATCATGGCATATATCCGATGGTAACTTCCTCTTCCACTCTGGCGGCCTACGGCGCTATCGGGGCGGGCATACCCCCGTATGAGATTCAAAAGATTATTACTGTGGTAAAAGCTTATTCTTCCGCAGTAGGGGCCGGCGCTTTTGTCAGCGAAATATTCGGAGACGAGGCGGAGGAATTGAGAAAACGGGGCGGCGACGGCGGAGAGTACGGCGCTACGACGGGCAGGCCCAGAAGAATGGGCTGGTTTGACTGTGTGGCCTCCCGGTATGGATGCCGGATTCAGGGAACGACGGATGTGGCGTTTACCGTTTTGGATGTGTTAGGGTACTTAGACGAAATTCCGGTCTGTGTGGGTTATGAAATTGACGGACAGGTGACAACGGACTTCCCCACCACAGGAAAGCTGGAAAAGGCAAAGCCGGTATTGGAGAAACTGCCGGGCTGGAAGACGGATATCCGGGGAATTACGCGGTATGAAGATCTTCCGGAGAACTGCCGGAAATACATTGAATTTATTGAAGAACGGATTGGCTTCCCGATTACCATGGTTTCCAATGGTCCGGGAAGAAAGGATATCATTTATCGTTAAAGGAAGAATGTTATGGAGCATACAGTGAAAAAAAGCAGGACAAACCGAATTGCCATGCGCGTTACCGCTTTTGTCTTTATTCTGGTAGCAGTACTGCGGCTTGTAGATGTGCTGATGAACCGGGGACAGCGGAACATGGTAATTACGGCAATTTTGTGCGCAGGCTGTCTGACTTATGGAATCATTTTGCTGCGCCAGACTTTGCGCCCCCAGGCTTACGACATCACCTATGTCTTTGGGGATAAAACCCTTACCCTGAAACTGCATGGGGGCGAGAAAAAATATGATTACGGGCAGATTGATAATCTGGGGTATGTGGTGCCGAATCCGAATCTGGATTACGCCCTTGTCCAGATTTACATTGAAAAAGAGCAGTATGTGATTCCCTTCACGGGGACCAGTAATGTGGGAAAGGCGCTGTATGAAATGCTTAACATGAAGGCGGAAGAAGCAAAGCAGGCTGAGACGATATCCGATAAAGAGGAACAGGGAAAGACAGGGAAGGCTGCTGCCGGAACAAAACAGGCGCAGGCGGACCCGGTCAGGAAAGAGGATAGGAAATGAAGGAAAAAATACTGTCCATGTTAAAGAGCCGGCCGGACTATATTTCTGGCCAGGATATCTGTAACCGGTTAGGCGTGTCCCGCACCGCAGTCTGGAAGAATATCAACGCCCTGCGGGCGGAGGGCTATCAGATTGATTCGGTGAACAACAGAGGGTATAAGCTATTAGAGGAGCCGGACCGGATTGACGGGGAACGGATTTATCCCTATCTTCACACCCAATGGCTGGGCAGGCGGATTGTCTATGAGGATGAGATGGATTCTACCAATATACAGGCCAAACGGCTGGGGGAGGAAAATGCCGCCGAGGGAACGGTGGTCATTACGGAGCACCAGACGGCGGGCAGGGGGAGAAGAGGAAAGGGCTGGATTTCCCCTGTGGGGGTAAACTGCTATTTTTCCGTCCTGTTAAGGCCCGATGTGCTTATGGAGCGGGCCTCTATGATTACGCTGGTGGCCGCCCTGTCGCTGGCGAAGGCGGTCAGTAAGACGGCCGGGCTGGACACTATGATTAAGTGGCCCAATGATGTGGTGGCGAACGGAAAGAAAATCTGCGGTATTCTGACGGAGAGCAGTACGGATATGGAGTATATCAATTATGCTGTCGTGGGCATCGGCGTGAACTTAAACCAGACAGAGTTTCCGGACGAGATTAAAGATATGGCAACCTCCATTTTTCTGGAAACCGGCAACAAGGTAAACCGGGCGGAGCTGCTGGCGGCGTTTCTGAATACCTATGAGCGGTATTATGAGATTTTTCTGGAAACGGAGGATTTGTCCAGACTGGCGGATGAGTATAATTTTCTGCTGGTCAACCGCGGCCGTGAGGTGAAGCTGGTGGAAAAGGATCAGGAGCGGATTTATACGGCGGTAGGGATTGATAAACTGGGCAGACTGGTAGTGGAGGATAAAGCGGGCAGGCGGGAAACGGTAATTTCCGGCGAGGTTTCCGTCCGGGGGCTTTATGGGTATGTATAGGTGATTCATATAATAATATAATTTTTGTGTTATGATGTATGGATTGATTATAACACAGAAAACTTAATTATATTAAGTAAAAATGTGATATTGATATAGATTGTTAAGTAAACACTTAATAAAGTTAATTGAAATATCAAAAACACTTAAAAATAATAATTTAAAAGAGGGATATCTTGCATAAATAAGGCAGTTTTTATATAATTATGGGAAGACAAAGGCGTCTTACATTGGAGAACACACGCTTGTCGTGTGTTCTTTTTTACTTAATTTTTTAAAGTGATAGGAGGATAAAGGAATGTCTTATGTTGATGAAGTGCTTGCAAAGGTAAAAGAGAAGAATGCAAGCGAACCGGAATTTTTACAGGCAGTTGACGAGGTTTTAAATTCTTTGAGACCGGTCATTGATGCAAATGAGGAGCTGTACAGAAAAGAGGCAATCTTAGAGAGAATCACGGAGCCGGACAGACAGTTAATGTTCCGGGTTCCATGGGTAGACGACAAGGGTCAGGTTCAGGTAAACAGAGGTTTCCGCGTACAGTTTAACAATTCCATTGGACCGTACAAGGGAGGTTTGAGACTTCACCCGTCTGTTAATCTGGGTATTATCAAGTTCTTAGGTTTTGAGCAGATTTTCAAAAATTCGCTTACCAGCCTGCCAATCGGCGGCGGTAAGGGCGGTTCTGATTTCGATCCTAAGGGCAAATCAGACAGAGAGATTATGGCATTCTGCCAGAGTTTTATGACAGAGCTTTGCAAATATATCGGCGCTGACACAGATGTGCCTGCCGGTGATATCGGAACAGGCGCAAGAGAGATTGGTTATATGTTTGGCCAGTATAAGAAGATTCGCGGTATGTTCGAGGGCGTGCTGACCGGTAAGGGGTTATCTTACGGCGGTTCTTTGGCAAGAACAGAGGCTACCGGTTATGGTCTTTTATATTTGACAAAAGAGATGTTAAAGTGCAACGGCAAGGATATTGCAGGTAAGACGGTTGTTGTTTCCGGCGCCGGTAATGTTGCAATTTACGCAATCCAGAAGGCACAGCAGATGGGCGCTAAGCCGGTTACCTGTTCTGATTCTACCGGCTGGATTTATGATCCGGAAGGAATAGATGTAGCCCTCTTAAAGGAAGTAAAAGAGGTTAAGAGAGCTCGCCTGACTGAGTATGCGGCAGCTCGTCCAAGCGCTCAGTATCATGAGGGCAAGGGCGTATGGAGCGTGAAGTGTGATGTTGCTCTTCCTTGCGCAACCCAGAACGAATTAGATATTGAGGATGCTAAGCAGTTAGTTGCCAACGGCTGTTTTGCAGTTGCCGAGGGCGCAAATATGCCGACTACCTTAGAGGCTACCAAGTATCTTCAGGAGAACGGCGTATTGTTTGCACCGGGTAAGGCTGCTAATGCAGGCGGTGTGGCTACTTCCGCATTGGAGATGTCCCAGAACTCAGAGCGGCTTTCATGGAGCTTTGAGGAGGTTGATTCTAAGTTAGAGAGCATTATGGTAAATATCTTCCACAACTTAGATGATGCTGCAAAGCGTTATAATGTGGCTGGTGATTATGTTGCCGGCGCAAATATCGCAGGTTTTGAGAAGGTTGTTGATGCAATGCTTGCTCAGGGTGTTTGCTAATATTTCATTGCTTTTGCTTTTCCGGAGATTTTATACCGAACGCACCGAAAAAAGGAAAATGGTTCCAAAACGGGAGCGCTTGCGCTTCGTTGCGTCACACAGCGGTACTAAATTCGTGCTACGCACTCATTAAGTACCGGTGGACGCAAAAATCCCTCTTTGGAATCCATTTTCCTTTTTTGGTGCTGTTTGCGTCGAAAAGGATGCAGAGTTTTTGTGGTGATGTTGGAAAAAGTATGATTATCCGAAAGGCAGTTTTCAGCGATGTCGCTTGATAAACTGTTGATTTTGTCTTGTTGAAAGCTCTTATAAAAAATGATATAATAGGGCGGTGTAGTATCATACGATATATAAACGCTTAGTAATAGTTTATGTTTATAAGAGAAAGGAAGCATTATGAGTCAGTATTCAATTGGAACAGAATGTGTACAGGCCGGTTATACGCCGGGCAACGGGGAACCACGACAGATTCCCATTATCCAGTCTACAACCTATCGCTATGAGACCAGCGAGGATATGGGGAAGTTTTTTGACTTAGAGGCGTCCGGTTATTTTTATACCCGGCTGCAAAACCCCACCAACGATATGGTGGCGGCCAAGATTGCAGCCTTAGAGGGAGGAAGCGCGGCAATGCTTACCTCTTCCGGACAGGCGGCGAATTTTATGGCGCTTTTTAATATCTGCGAGGCGGGCAGTCATATTGTGTCTTCCTCCTCCATATACGGCGGAACCTATAACCTGATTTCCGTTACCATGGCAAAGATGGGCATTGACGTGACCTTTGTGTCACCGGATTGTACCGACGAGGAGTTAGAGGCGGCGTTTCAGGATAACACGAGAGCTGTATTTGGAGAGACAATAGCCAATCCGGCGCTTACGGTATTGGATATTGAGCGGTTTGCCAATGCTGCCCATGCGCATGGTGTTCCTCTGATTGTGGACAATACATTTCCAACGCCGGTAAACTGTCGGCCGATCGATTGGGGAGCAGATATTGTAACCCATTCCACCACCAAGTATATGGATGGCCATGGCGCGGCGGTGGGCGGCGCGATTGTAGATTCCGGCAGATTTGACTGGATGGCGCACGCCGATAAATATCCGGGACTGTGCACACCGGATGAATCCTATCATGGAATTGTGTATGCAGAGAAATTTGGAAAAGAGGGAGCCTATATTACCAAGGCGACGTCACAGCTTATGCGCGACTTGGGATGTATCCAGTCTCCCCAGCATGCTTTTTACTTAAATCTCGGTCTGGAATCCCTTCATGTGAGAATGCCAAAGCATGTAGAGAACGGTCAGGCAGTGGCGGAATTTTTGGCAGCTCATCCCAAGGTGGAATGTGTCAACTACCCCGGCCTGAAGACAGACCGATACTATGAGAGGGCACAAAAATATCTTCCCAAAGGGGGCTGCGGTGTGGTTTCCTTTGAATTAAAGGGAGGCAAAGCGGCGGCAGAGGCATTTATGAAAAAGCTGAAATTAGCGGCCATTGAGACACATGTTGCAGACGCAAGAACCTGCTGTCTGAATCCGGCGACGTCTACGCACAGACAGATGAATGATGAGCAGTTAAAGGCAGCCGGAGTACCGGCAGGACTGATTCGCATTTCCTGCGGCTTAGAGGATAAGGAAGACCTGATTGCCGATTTGTCACAGGCGTTAGATGCGGTTGCGGGATAATCATGTATTGAGGTAGGCATATGGCGGAAGATAAGCAGAATTTAGATGAGAAAAAACAGGTGGCGGACCAGGTTTGGGACTGGATTGTCGCATCGGAAGGCGAGATTTTTAAGACTTATAAGGGGTTGGATTTTTCCTACCATGTAAAAGGCAATGAAATTTTTGTGGACAGGAAAGAAAAATCCAAATCCATTATCCGATCCTCTGTGGAGATAGCAGTGGCGGAAGCCCTGAAGCTGAGAGAAGCGGGGATAACCGATTATGGGCCTAAGAAATTAAAGGTCTTTGGCGCCAGCTATTTATGGGCGATTTTGAAGAAGTATGGATTGTAAAAGATACAGCTTATAAATATATGAAAAGAGTGATGAGATGAAAAAGAATATTCGCTGTATAATCGTTATGGTATGTATGTTTCTGGCATTGTGCTTAAGTGCAGGAACCACTTCCTATGCATATACGGAGGAGGAAAAGGCTCAGGCGAAAGCGTGGCTTTCTGCTCACGGGTACTCTCCGGATGCGGGAGGAGCCAGTCAGGCGTATCAGGATTACCTGAATGGTAAATTTGATGAGGAACTGGGAATTACCAGAACAGAGCAAACGTCTTCCGAGACCTCGGAGACTGCAACGGAGACAACCACAGAGATAGAAGCTGTCACAGAAAAGACAACGGAGCAGCCCGCTTCGTCAGTAGGAAACACAGACGGGGAAGCGGCTTTGGGCACAGATGGCAGGGAAGCGGATACCCAAAATACAACGGTGGAGTCGGTGCAAAAAGAGGAAGCAGACCAAACCGCTGAGACGATAGCAGAAGATGAGGAAATACAGGAAAATCAGGAAGCAGCAGTAAGCGGTGCGATTACCTGGTACAGACCGGAATGGGAGACCACATATAAAAATGCGGCGATTGTTATTCTCCTCTCCGTTATGTTGATAGTTGTATATATGGGATTTCGGCAGTTGTTTAAATAATCTGATAAAGAAAAGTATAAGATTTGATATGAAAAAGTTTATTTCCACTATAATTTTAATAGGCTGGGTTATTCTGGTATTGTATCTTTCCTATCAGAATGGACAGGATACGGCGAATACCAGTATGGCCTTTACAAAAGATATACTGCATTTTTTTATGAGAAGCGAACCTGATTGGGAAACCTTGCTGCTATGGGATGGAAGGTTTCGCCTTGCCGCTCATTTTGGATTGTTCTTTTGCTATGGCATAATCAGTATGGCTGTGTTATCTGCATGGACCGACACAGCGCTGCTGATTACCGGCTTATCCTTATGTTCAGGCGTTATGCTGGCTGTGCTTTCTGAAGCCGGAAAGCTTTTTATTGCCGGCAGGCATTGCGATTTTGGAGAAATGGGTCTAAATGTCATAGGCATTTTTGCCGGAGTGCTTTTGGCAGTACTATGCAGGCAAATATTTCATAAACGGAAGCGGGAAGCTGTCTGACTTTGAAGGACAATAATATTTATTTTATTAAAGAAATATGACAAATCATGGAAAAATATAAAGGAGGTTACAAATGGGCGATATTGCACTTGTCATTATGGCTGCGGGTATTGGTTCCCGTTATGGCGCAGGAATCAAGCAGCTGCAGAAGGTGGGACCAAAGGGAGAGATTATTATTGACTATTCCATACATGACGCCTTGGAGGCAGGCTTTACAAAGGTAGTATTTATCATACGAAAGGATATTGAAAAAGAATTTAAAGAAGTGATTGGGCAGCGGATCGAAAAGGTATGTCCGGTAGAGTATGTATTTCAGGATAAGAATGACCTGCCGGAAGGCTTTACCTGTCCGCCGGACAGAACCAAGCCCTGGGGAACCGGACAGGCTGTACTTGCCTGCCGGGGGATTTTGGATGTTCCTTTTGCGGTTATCAATGCAGATGATTATTATGGCAGGGAAGCCTTTGTAAAAATGTTCAAATTTTTGTCGGAGCATCAGGACACCCGGCGCGAGTATTGTATGGCCGGTTTCCAACTGGTGAATACCCTAAGCGAGAATGGAACCGTAACCCGCGGCGTCAGCCGTATGGATGCGGAGAATAATCTGATTGCGATTAAGGAAACCCACGAGATTTCCCGTAATGCGGACGGAACCTACAGCAGCGAGGAGGGCGCTGACTTATCAGACGATACCTTGGTATCTATGAATATGTGGGGCGTGACTCCGGAGTTTATCGATATTTTACAGGATAAATTTGTAGAATTTTTACAACAGGTAAAGCCGGGCGACCTCAAGGCAGAATATCTGCTGCCTACCATTATAGGTGAATTATTGGAAAAGGAGCAGGTTCAGGTGAAGGTTCTGTCTTCTTCCGACCGCTGGTTTGGCGTTACCTATATAGAGGATAAGGAGAGTGTGGTAAAGGCTTTCCGGCAGTTGGTCGCTGACGGTGTATATGGGGAAAGTCTGTGGTAGGAAATAAAGGCGGGCTTATGGTGAATTGCTTATAAACCTACAGGAATTTTGCAATCAGGTATGAAGGAATAACAGGGAGGATTCAGATATGATTTTATTGACGGGAGGAGCCGGATATATCGGTTCCCATACAGCAGTGGAGTTAATTGAGGCGGGCTATGAGGTGCTGATAGCCGACAATTTTTATAATAGCAGGCCGGAGGTGTTAGATGCCATTGAACAGATTACAGGCGTCAGGCCGTCTTTAGAGGAGATTGACGTCTGCGATCCGGTAAAGGTGGATGCAATGTTTTCTAAGTATTCCATTGAGGCGGTGCTGCATTTTGCCAGTTATAAGGCAGTGGGAGAATCTGTGGAGAAACCGCTGATGTATTACCGCAATGATTTGGATTCCCTGATTACGGTGATGGAAGCCATGAAGGTTCATGGGGCGCATAACTTAATTTTCAGTTCCTCGGCTACGGTATACGGCGTGTCGGAGACGGTTCCCTTAGTGGAAGGGATGCCGACAGGCTGCACGAATCCTTACGGCTGGACCAAATATATGTCGGAGCAGATTATACAGGATGTATGCTATGCCGAGAAGGATATGTCGGCGGTTATTTTAAGATATTTTAATCCCATTGGCGCTCATAAGTCCGCGCTGATTGGGGAGCGGCCCAACGGGGTACCCAATAACCTGATGCCCTATATTACGCAGGTGGCATCCGGAATGCGGCCGCATTTAAATGTTTTCGGCAACGACTATGACACGCCTGACGGAACCGGAGTTCGGGATTATATCCATGTGGTGGATATTGCCAGGGGACATATCAAGGCGGTGGAATATGCCATGTCCCATAAGGGCGCCGAGGTAATCAATCTGGGAACCGGCAATGGATATAGCGTGCTGGAAATCGTTAAGGCGTTTGAGCGGGTAAATGGAATTAAAGTGCCATATGAGATTGCCCCGAGACGCGCCGGGGATATTGCAGAGTGCTATGCAGATCCTTCTAAGGCAGAGAGATTGTTAGGCTGGAAGGCAGAGGAAGATTTGGACGCTATGTGCAAAGATGCGTGGGAATGGGAGAAAAAGTGTGATGTACAGAAGGATGAGAACAAATAAGAAACAATTATTTTAATCAATGTATGGAAAATTTTTCTTTAATTTTGGGTACAATTATGGTATAGTTAGATTAGCTATGCGGGCGGTTTTTCTGCCTGCAATATTATAAAGAAGACGGAGGAATAATACATGTTAGTTTCAGCAAAAGAAATGTTAACAAAAGCAAAGGCTGGCAAGTACGCAGTTGGACAGTTCAACATCAATAATCTGGAGTGGACAAAGTCTATCCTGCTGACGGCCCAGGAACTGAACAGCCCGGTAATCTTGGGCGTTTCAGAGGGAGCCGGTAAGTATATGACCGGATTTAAGACGGTTGCAGCTATGGTAGACGCTATGGTGGACAGTTTGGGAATTACCGTTCCGGTAGCACTTCATTTAGACCATGGTACTTATGAAGGCGCTAAGGCTTGTATCGAGGCCGGTTTTTCTTCTATTATGTTTGATGGTTCCCATTACCCCATTGAGGAGAATATTGCAAAGACCAAGGAATTGGTTGCAATCTGTAATGAGAAGGGACTTTCTTTAGAGGCAGAGGTTGGCGCTATCGGCGGTGAGGAAGACGGCGTTGTAGGTACCGGCGAGTGCGCAGATCCGGATGAGTGTAAGATGGTAGCCGACTTAGGAGTAACTATGTTGGCAGCAGGTATCGGTAACATTCATGGTAAGTATCCGGAAAACTGGGCAGGTTTAAGCTTTGAGACTTTAGAGGCAATCAGCGCGAAGACCGGAGATATGCCGTTGGTATTACATGGAGGTACAGGTATTCCTGAGGATATGATTAAGAAAGCAATCTCTTTGGGTGTTGCTAAGATTAACGTAAATACAGAGTGTCAGCTTTCCTTTGCCGATGCAACCCGTAAATATATTGAGGCAGGCAAGGATTTAGAGGGCAAGGGCTTCGATCCGCGTAAGCTGTTAGCTCCGGGCGCAGAGGCAATCAAGGCAACTGTTAAAGAGAAGATGGAGTTATTCGGCTCTGTTGGTAAAGCATAAGGTTAGTGATATATAGCTCACTATAGATGGGGACTATTGTTGGAAAAAGGAGAGTTTTCGAGCAGTGGTCCCTGTTTTTATGATAAGGAGAGGCTTGCGATGAGATGGAAGAAAAAAGGGTTCGGACTGCTATTTTTGCTATTGGCCGGATTGACGTTTACAGGATGTGGGAACAGGCAGCAGACCGCTGCCCAGCCGGAGAATGAGGAGAATGTGACGGAGGAAGCAGAACCGGACGAGGTTGGAGGAACCCTGGTAGTCTATACGGACCGATTGGATATGGTTGAGACAAAATTTGCGGAGTATAAGGCCATATTTGAACAGGACAATCCGGGAACAGAGATTGTGTTCAAGGCATATTCTGATTATGAGCAGGACGTATCAGAGGAGCTTGCGGCGGGAGATTACGGTGACGTTGTATTAATACCCAAAAAACTTGCTCCGGGAAAGCTTTCTGATTATTTTGAACCGTTGGGTACGGTCGAAGAGCTTGCAGAAACCTATGACGAACGGTATCTGTATGCCGCCGAGCAGGACGGACAGGTATACGGTTTGGCCCAGTATGCTATGCCGCAGGGAATCGCATACAACAAAAAAGTTTTTGAAAAAGCCGGAATAATTGAAATCCCACAGACTCCGGAGGAGTTTTTAAGAGCGCTTAAGGATATAAAAGCTGCAGAACCGGAGGTGCTTCCGGTATTTATTGGACAGCGCCGCACGCAGAATCTGGAGTGGTGGCAGCAGCAGGCGCAGCAGTTGTCCCTGGCAGGTTTGACAGCTTCTGACAGTCAGGATTTGACCTGGTCCCGGATTTATTCAAAAGGACAGCCGGGATATATCGTATGTAAACTGTTGTATAATGTGGTAAACCAGGGCTTGTCGGAAGAAGGAGGGGACGCCTCCTATAGCTGGAAACAGGTTCGGGAGATGCTCAATAATGGTGAGATTGGCTGTGCTCCTGTGGATTGGAGTGAGCTTGCAGCGATGCGTGAGGCGGCACCGAATCCGGACGATATCGGATATATGCCATTTCCTTACAGTATGGGCGTACAGTATGCTGTGACCTCTGTGGGATATTGTTATGCCATTAATAAGAACAGCAAAAATAAAGTTACAGCAAGAGCATGGATTGATTATATGCTGAATTCTTCCGGCTATGCAAAAAGTGAAAATGCTGTCTCTATAAGAAAAAAAGATTCTTTGCCGGATTTTTTGCAGCTTTTTGAAAATGCAATACCCATAGGCAGCCAGATTCGGATGGAAAGTGGCGTGGAGGGCGTTTGGGTAAAATTGCCGGATTTGCCGGAGGATATGCGCCAGAGCACGGAGGAGTACCGCGGGCTTATCGAAGCGGCAGGGAAAGGAGAGGAAAGCTTTCGTGAGGTAATGCAGAATTTTGGCGGTGGGCAGGAAGCATCTGAATCGGCAGAGAATGATATGGAAGAATAGCGCCTATATGCAAAAAGGAGAGCAGCAGATATGGGTACAAAGCGGACGACTATGAAAGATATAGCCGCGGAGATTGGCGTGAGTGTTGTGACAATTTCTAAAGCTATGGCAGGTAAGGAAGGAGTCAGTACAGCGCTGCGGGGAAAAATCCTTGTAAAAGCAAAAGAAATGGGGTATATCCCAAGAAAGAAAAAGACATTAGGGGATAATTTGACATTGAATGTTGCCATTATTATTTCAGAGCGATTGCTTGCAAATCATTTTTATTATTTCTTTGTCTATCAAAAAATATTGATGAGGTTATCGGAAAAAGGTTATATTGGAATTTTGGAAATCATTACCCGGGAGGCGGAAGAGGTAGGGGAATTGCCCAATGTGATGAGGCTTTCCAGTATTACGCAGATTATTGTCATTGGTGAGATGAAAACTCTTTTTTTGGAAATGCTGGTCCATACCGGAGTGGGGATTATTTTTTTTGATTTTCAGAAAGAAAAATTTGATGTGGACTGTATTGTGGGGGATAATGAGAACGGCGGTTTTCTGCTTACCCGGTATCTGGTGAAATGTGGATATAGCCGGATTGGATTTGTGGGGAATTACCTCTGTACAAGAAAACGGCAGGAATGTTTTTTGGGATACATCAAGTATTTAATGCGCAAGGGGCAGATTGTTAACCGTGACTGGTGGATTGCAGATAAAGATGAAAAAGGAAGAAAGCTTGCATTAAAGTTTCCTGAGGATATGCCGGATGCCTTTGTCTGCTGCAATGATACGGTGGCATACCGCCTTATTGACGCTTTGATGCAGACAGGCCGCTCTGTCCCTGAAGACGTGGCCGTGGTGGGGTGCGGGGATTATGTACGGAATTTATTGCCGGATATAGGTCTTACTACTTACAGAATGAATATGGATGAAATGGTTGACCAGTGTATTCATATTGTAGAACAGCGCGCCAGAAAAAGAGATTATCGAAGGGGAACTTCTATTATAAACGGCCAGTTGGTAATCAGAGATTCTGTCAGGGTAAAAATTGATTTTTAAATATAATACTGTTAAGGGAGACGCCATATGGATATAATATTTTTGAAACCTGTATTTAAACAGATGATTTGGGGCGGGGAGCGCTTAAGACGGGATTTTGGTTATGAAATTCCGGGGAACCATACCGGTGAATGTTGGGCAATCAGCGCACATCCCCAAGGAGATTGTACTGTTTCGGAAGGAAAATTCGCAGGGATGCGCTTAAGCGAGCTGTTTCGTAGTCACAGGGAGCTTTTTGGAGATATGGCGGGAGAACGTTTTCCGCTGCTTGTGAAACTGATTGACGCCAGAGAGGATTTAAGTATTCAGGTCCACCCGGATGATGCTTATGCAGCGGCTAATGAAAACGGTTCTTTGGGAAAAATGGAGTGCTGGTATATATTAGACTGCGAAAAAGATGCCACGATTGTGATTGGACATCATGCCGGAAGCCGTCAGGAATTGGAAACTATGGTAAGGGAAGGCAGATGGAAGGAATTGATAAGGGAGATTCCTGTCAAAAAAGGGGATTTTTTTCAAATTAATCCCGGATGCGTTCATGCGATTAAGGGAGGCACTCTGATTTTGGAAACCCAGCAGAACAGCGATATCACATATCGCTTGTATGATTATGACCGCTTACAGGACGGAAAGCTGCGGCCACTGCATATCAAGCAGAGCTTAGAGGTGATTCAGGTTCCCTTTGTGCAGCCGCAGGCAGGAGTAGGAGAATCAAAGACGGTTAACGCATGGTTAGAACAGCTTGTTACCTGTCAATACTATACTGTCTGGAAGGGAGAGCTTAAGGGAAAGAGGACGATTGTGCAGGATCAGAAATTTATGCTTGGTTCTGTCATTGAAGGGAGCGCTAAGATAAACAACCGGCTGGTGAAAAAGGGGACTCATTTTATTCTTCCCTATGGAATTCCCCCGTTAAGCATAGAAGGGGATGGAATTTTTATCTTTTCTGCGGTATCAGAATCATAGCGGTTTTTGGCGGCATAATAAAAAGGTCTGAGAGAGAATTCTCATCAGACCTTTTTTCATCGGGGCGACAGGATTTGAACCTGCGACCTCTTAGTCCCGAACCAAGCGCTCTACCAAGCTGAGCCACGCCCCGATACAACTATTCAATTATATACGCATTAGAGGGGAATTGCAAGCGTTTTTTTCAATTTTTAGCGTTATTTTTATTGTTATGTAATTGTGTTTTCGGTGGATTTTGCCAGATTTGCAAAAAAAATTCTGCACATACTACATATATCCTGCTTAAGGAGGGATAGAATGAATGGTGTAGGAGATTTTTATAGTCCTGCGATAGCCAATGCCGGACTGGGAATAGAAGCCTCCGCCCATAACAGCAGAAAGAAACACTTTGAGAAATTGCTTAACAGCGAAAATGAGGTCGATGTCCAGGCAACCCTGGATCATTTAGAGCAGTTTTCCTGTGGAGAAGAGATGGAGCGTTTCATGGAAAATACCAGTCAGGATGACTAAGCGGGATAGGCGCGGCTTTGCATATGCGGACAAATCATCTGTATATGCAGGTCGCGCTGCTACATAAATTTGCCGGAAAACAAAATATTTGGCAAATGATCTGTGTATCATCGTTCGTTGCGCCGTTAGATAAATTTGCCGGAAAGCAAAATATTTGGCAAATGATCTGCGTATCATCGTTCGTTGCGCCGTTGCATAATTTTGTCAGAAAACAGAATGTCAACTTGCGCATGTTTAAATGGTTGACAAATGATGGCAAATCGGATATACTCCATATATTGTAAACCATATTTTTGCTGTTAGTTGACAATAGAATGAATGACAAAGGAGTATTGCGATGAACAAGACACAAAAGTTATCTACTGCGCAGATTACAAAAATAGGATTTATGGTGGCGTTTATATGCGCTGCCTCGTATTTGAGGATTCCCCTGCCCTTTTCGGTAGGGGCCATTACCGGACAGACATTGGCAGTGAATCTCATTGCCCTGGTCCTGACGCCTATGGAGTCCTTTATCACGATGCTTTGTTATTGGATATTAGGCGTTGTAGGAGCTCCGGTGTATGGCGGTCCCGCCGGACCGGGTAAAATGTTTGGCCCTGCCGGGGGTTATTTTGCCGCCTTTATGGTAGCAGTGCTGCTAATCGGTTTTTTGCGGGGGAGCAAATATAATTTCTGGCGGTATCTGTTCGTTACCGTTTTTGTTGGAATGCCGGTGATTAATGGAATTGGGTTTGTCTGGATGAAGCTGGCGGCGGACATGACATGGAAAACGGCCTTTATGACGGGTTTCCTCCCCTATATTCCCCTTGATTTTGTCAAGTGTTTGGCAGCGGCAGCGCTTGCCAAACCGGTACAGAAGGCTTTTTCGAATCTGGGTGTTTCCTAATTTGGAATTATCTGTTAAACTATATATGCATTTTTGCGGGAAATGATATGAATGAAAGCGAGAGGCGTATATCGTTTATTATGGAAGGAATACATCAGGCTGCAGGGAAACAGAAGAACGGGAAAAACCAAAAGAGGGACTACAATATAGAATGTCTGCGCGTAGTCTCCTGCTTTTTGGTTGTCTGTATCCACGTAGCCAATTATTACAGCCGGGGCTATGGTGAAATATCTATGGCCTCGTATGTATTTTCTCTGATGGTAAACGGTGTTGCAAGAACGGCTGTGCCTGTGTTCTTTATGATTAGCGGCAGTCTTTTGATACCGGAGCCGGTTTCACTGAAGAAATGCTTAAAGAGAACCCTTCAGATGTCAGGGACGCTCATTTTGTGGAGCGGGATTTATCTGGTATGGAATGCTTATTATCGCGGCACAGAGTATTCGTTCCGGCAGATTTTGGATCGCCCTGTAAAATTACATCTGTGGTATCTGTATGTGCTGATTGGCATTTATTTGGTTCTGCCGTTTCTGCAAAGTATGTTCGACCATATGCCAAAATCGCTATATCCATACTTTGCATTGCTGTGGGCGGGATTTTTATGCGTAAATGAACTGCTGGAAATGATGCATATAAATGTGCGCTATCCGGTTCCAATCGTAGGAGACGCCTGCTATCTGGGGTATTTTGTCATGGGGTATCTGGTGAAACAGAATTTGGAACATGTGCCGCTTAAGGCAAAAGGCTGTGGCCTGTTGTCGGCAGCCTGTCTTTTTATCGCCATCGGCGAGACATTCTTTGCCTCATGGAGCAGAGGCGCTCATGTAGAACATTTTTTTGAGTACCGGAATATATGGATTGCCTTAGGCGGAGTTCTGCTGTTTACGGATGTGCTAAAAAAATCTGACAGGCAGTATGGAGACAGGGTAAAAGCCGGCATAGATTTTATTTCCCGACATAGTTTTACGATTTATCTCTGTCATGTGTTATTTTTGGATATTGTGAAATTGGAGATGTATCCCCGGAAAATCAGCGCATTTGTTGGGATTCCGGTTTTTGTCACAGGGATTTTCGGCGCGGCTTTGCTGTTTTCCCTGGTGTGGGACGGGGTGCAAAAAAAGATAAAGGATAAGAAGCGGTGTTGGAATGGGAAAGCCGGTGAATAAGATGCGTAGGAGGAGCAGGATGAAAAAGCGGGGAATTATTTTTGATATGGACGGTACGTTGTGGGATTCGGCGCAGGCAGTAGCGGCGTCGTGGGCGGAGGTCGTGTCGGATTATTATAAAGGAAAAAAGATTGTGACGGCGCAGGATATCCAGCGGGTTATGGGACTGACCATGGATAAGCTGGCAGCGGCGCTGTTTCCGGAGCTTTTGGAGTCGGAGAGAATGGAGCTTTTGCAAAAATGCTGTCAGGCGGAGAATGCATGGCTTGCAAAACATGGAGGGATTCTATATGAGGGGTTAGAACCTGTCCTTCAGACGCTGTATGAAGCGTATCCTTTATATATTGTCAGTAATTGTCAGAGCGGATATATTGAAGCCTTTCTTACTTATTATAAATATGAGAAATATTTTCAGGATATTGAGTGTTATGGCAATAATGGATTGGAAAAAAGTGACAATATAATCAATATTGTAAACCGAAACGGTTTAAATGATGCAATATATGTGGGAGATATACAGGGCGACTATGACGCCAGCAAAAAAGCAGGCGTGCGGTTTATCCATGCAGCTTATGGCTTTGGAAGCATTTCGGAGCGGGTTTTAAAGATTGACAGCCTTAAGGAATTGCCTGCCAGAGTCCTTCAGATTTTTTCGGAAGATGAGCTTATGTAAAAAATTGCAGAATCTGCGTATACATTCTTTCATTTGACAAATACTATTGTTAGCTTAGAAATAATTACGTTAAATGGAGGAATGATTCATGAAAGCAACAGGTATTGTACGCCGAATAGACGAGTTAGGACGTATTGTAGTGCCAAAGGAAATCCGGAGAACCCTTCGGATTCGGGAGGGCGATCCGCTGGAAATCTTTACGGATAAAGATGGAGAGATTGTTTTGAAAAAATATTCTCCGATAGGAGAACTGAGCAGCTTTGCGCAGGAATATGTGGACGCCACAGCCCAGATTCTTGGCTGTCCGGTCTGTGTGACCGACAGGGACCAGATTATTGCCGTTTCCGGCATGCCCAAAAAGGAATTAATCGGCAAGCCGCTGCATAAGGAGTTAGAGGAAGCGATTAATGACCGGGAGGCCATTATGGCAAAGAAGGGTGAGAAAAAGTTTATTCAGATTACCGGGGAAAATGATGATGTTTATGAGGGAGAGATTGTGCAGACCATTATCTGCGAAGGAGATGCAATCGGTTCCGTCATTATTTTGAATAAAGATGGGAAGAATCCTCTTACGGAGACAGAGCGCAAGGCGGCTGTCATTGCAGCTAACTTTTTAGGTAAACAGATGGAAGGTTGAAGAAAGGCTGGAAAAAGAGAGGAAGGCAGGATTGTCGAAAAAAATAAAAAATAAGGCAATTTGCACAAACACATTGGGATAAAATGTAGAAAATAGTATACGGGTTCGACAAATTGAATAGATTTTGCCTAAAATTCCCTTGGAAATTTCTACTATTTTATACAAAAAAGCGAAGAATATAGGTATTTGCTTGACAAACAGGGGGTAAACGAGTATAACTACTCTTAGGACTTGCCTTATTTTGGCAAGGATACAAAGCAATACTATTATTTTTAAGAGGAGGAACTATTCCTATGAACAAAACAGAATTAGTTGCAGCAATTGCTGAAAAGACTGAATTATCTAAGAAAGATGCTGAGAAGGCTTTAAAGGCTTTCACTGATGTGGTAACAGACGAGCTGACAAAGGGCGAGAAGATCCAGTTAGTTGGATTCGGTACATTTGAAGTAGTTGACAGACCTGCAAGAGAGGGAAGAAACCCAAGAACTGGTAAGTCTATGAAGATTGCTGCTTCTAAGGCACCTAAGTTCAAAGCTGGTAAGGCTTTAAAGGATGCAGTGAACAAATAATTGTAAGCTGATAGGAAACGAAGAGAGCTGTTGCGTTTGCAGCGGCTCTTTTGTTGTTTATCCGTCTGTTTTACAGCTTGCTTTGGGGCTGCCTGATTGGGAAGCCGGAAAGGAGAAAAGATGCGGTTAGATAAATATTTGAAGGTATCAAGGCTTATCAAGAGAAGGACCGTGGCCAACGAGGCGTGTGATGCGGGCCGGGTTTTGGTAAACGGCAGAGTGGCGAAGGCCTCTTTGGATGTGAAGGAGGGGGATCGGATTGAGATTGAATTTGGCAACAAAAAGGTTGCCGTTGAAGTAACCCGGATTGTGGAATCCACTAAAAAAGAAGACGCAAAAGAGATGTTTCGGTATCTTTAGGCCTCACTGCCAATTTAGAGGAAACAGAGCGGCATTTTTTCGGACTGCCTGTCATAAGATAGGATTATAAACAGTCGTTTTATGACAGAAGGGATGGTTTTTATGGAAGATGTACGGAATGTCAGGGGGCATAAGCTTACCTTAAATGACAGGGGAGCCGGCGTTGTAACCGGAGTCAATGCGGTCATTTCCTTTGATCCGAATGAGGTGCTGTTAGAGACAGAGCAGGGTATGCTGATGATTAAGGGGACCGACTTAAATGTGACAAAGCTTACTTTGGAAAAGGGCGAGGTGGAGGTAGACGGCCGGGTGGATTCTCTGACCTATTCCGACATGAAGCCGGGATTAAAGGGCGAAAATGGACTGTTAAACCGTCTGTTTAAGTAGGTGACAGTATGGCTGATTTGATTTATGATGAAGTACAGTTATTTGCCATATGTCTTTTCTTAGGTATGGGGCTGGCGCTGCTCTATGATATGATTCGGATTGCCAGAAGGCTTTTTAAGCATTGGAACTGGCTGGTGGATTTGGAGGATTTGCTCTATTGGATTTTCACGGGTTGGGCTGTGTTTCAAACACTGTTTCAATTTAACCGGGGGGCGCTGCGGGGATATGCTTTTCTGGGATTGTTTGCAGGTGTTTTGCTGTATAGCCTGACCTTTAGCCGGCTGTTCCTCTATCTTGTGGAAAGACTGCTGCCCGGCTGGAATAAAGGGAAGGGATTTTTGCGGAAACCCTTTGTTTTTCTTCACAACTTTATGAGAAAAACATTGAAAAATATAGCATATCAAGTTAAAATGGCAATTAGGGGAAGATAATGCAGATTAGGAAACAGGTGAACGCATTTTGAGTACAAGAAGGAAGAAGAAAAGAAAAAAGAATAGGCGCGGGATTTCATTTATTGCTGTGATTGTATTGGTGTTTTGTGTCTGTGTGGGAATACGGACGGCAGGACTTAAAAAACAGAGCGCGGAGCTTGCCGAACGAAAGGCCTCCTTAGAGAAGCAGTTAAAGGAGGAAGAACAGAGAACAAAGGATTTGGAGGATCTGGAAAAATATATGAAGACTAAGCGGTATATGGAGGAGGTCGCCAAGGAAAAATTAGGACTGGTATATCCGGATGAGATATTGATTGAGCCGGACAATAAGTAAACCCGATGTCGGAAATTGCGGATTATTGTGTGGCATATTGACAAAATTTTAGCGCTGTATCCTTTATCATGAATCCCATTTAAGGGAGGGATGCAGTATGCAATATCGAATAGAGAAAATAGGGATACATATGCTGGCTTTTCTGATAGCCAGATGCAGGCTGTTTGGTATGTATCCTTTTATTGTGCCCTTTTTTATGGCCGCTTACCTTCAGGGCAGAAGCTCCTTGAGTCTGTTTGTGCTGCTGATGCTCGGCCTGGCAAGCTGTCTTGACGGAACGGCGCTTATAAAATATGGATTAATTTTATTGGTTCTGCTGGTTTTGCTAAAGCAGACGGACCGCAATAAGATATTTTCCGGCAGTTATCAGATTGCGCTGGCGGCAGGCGTGATTTTATGGGCTTTTTCCCTGCCCTTTGACTATATGGTTACCGGTGAGGATAATATATTGCTGCTGTCACTGCTAGAGGGGATAATCACGGTCTGCGGGGTTTTGGTTTTTGAACAGGGGTTTGACGGCCTGCGGGTGGGGACAAGCCGGATGTTCGCTAGCAATGAGCGGTTTATCGGTATTTTTTCCCTGATGACTGCGGCGCTGTTTGGCTGTCCGGTTTTGGAAACACCGGTTAATCTGTTGTTTATGGTCGGCGCCTATCTGGTGCTGTATGCCGGATACCGGTTTGAGAGCAGTGTGGGAATAGCGGCGGGGAGCGTGGTCGGACTGTGTCTTTCGCTTCAGACCGATCATATTGAGTGGCTTATGGTTATGATTCTGCTTTCGGGTATGCTTGCAATCCTTAAGGAATTGGGAAAACCGGGAGTGCTGTTGGGATTTTTGGCCGGATATCTGTTGTTGGGATTTCTTTATGACCGAAGCCTGATGGAGCAGGAGCTACTGCTTGGCGCCCTGCTTGTGTCTATGGCCTTTTTGCTGACGCCGTCGGCGATTATGAGACGGACAGCCCAGTATAAGGATGGAAAGACAGGATATACACAGGATATCCTGATTCAGGAGGTGACGAGAGGCCGTATTGAAGATTTTGGACAGGCCTTTCTGGCTATGGAACGGATGCTTAATCTGCATGAGGAGGAACGTAAGGTAACGATACCGAACGGATTAAGCAATATGTATCTCAGCGGCGACGGGATTTCCCTGTTAAATGCCGTGGAATCCCAGAGCAACCGGTTATCGGAGCTAAGGAGGAACTTTGTGCGGCAGTTAGGACAGGTGGGAGAAATTATTACTTCCTTTCAGAGTGATTTGACAGAGCGCTCTGTCCGGGCAGAATATTTTGAGGGCAGGGTGTCAGAGAATCTTTATCGTTTGGGAGTGGTGGTTACCAAGGCTGTTTTAGTTAAGGATAAACAGGAGCGGGCGGAGGTTTATATAAGCTGTCTGACGGAAAAGGATCAGCTTATTACCGGGAAAATGTTAGCCGGGCGGATTGGGCGCCTTTTGTCTAAGCGCATGGTCTGCATTAACCGGGGAGAGGATATGGTAACAGGGAGAGAAAGCCGTTTTTCTTTTGTGGAGGAGGGGCAGTATATGCTCACAACCGGAGTGGTCAGGAAAAACCGCCAGGGGGAAAGCCTTTGCGGGGATAATTTTTCTGTGAGTAAGGTGGATGTGCAAAAAGCGGTATTGATGCTGTCGGACGGCATGGGCAGCGGGGAGAGCGCTTACCTTAAGAGCGAGCAGGTGGTGGAGCTTTTAGAACAGCTTTTGTCGGCGGGATTTACCAGGGAGCTGGCCATTGAACTGTTAAATTCGTTTATCAGCTTTTTAGCGGAAGGAAGCATAAGCTCTACCTTAGATTTGGTCATGATAGACCTGTATACCGGAATGGCGGATTTTATCAAGCTGGGGGCCTCCACTACTTTTATTAAGCGAAAGGACAGGGTGGAGTGTATTCGCTCCACCTCCCTGCCCGTAGGAGTGTTAGAGCAGGTAGAGTTTGACACCTGCGCCAGAAGGTTATATGATGGGGATATCATCATTATGGTAAGCGACGGAGTATTAGACAGTATTATTTTTGAGAATAAGGAAACCTATATGGCGGATTTGATTGCTTCCGTGGATACCAATAATGTGCAGACTATGGCGGAGCGCATTATGGAGGATATGGAAAAGATGCAGCGGGGTTGTATGCGGGATGACAGCACCGTTTTAGTCACCGGCGTATGGGAGAACAAATGAGACGGCAGATAAAGGGATATAGGAATGATTGAGCGGATAAAGGATTATGTGAAGCAGTATCATATGTTAGACATGGGAGACAGCGTGGTTATGGGAATTTCCGGCGGGGCCGATTCCGTAGCCATGCTTTTGGCGTTTTGTGCCATGAAGGAGGAATATAAGCTGTCCCTGTATGCAGTCCATGTCAATCACGGTATCCGCAACGAGGCCGGAGAAGATGCGGATTACGTAAAGAAACTCTGTGAAGCCTGCAAAGTGCCCTGTTATCTTTTTGAGGGAAAGGTGGAACAGATGGCCGCTGCCCGGAAAAAGACCGTGGAGGAAATGGGAAGGGAATACCGGTACCAGTGTTTTCATAAGATTATGGAACAGGTGGGAGCTAAGGTGTTAGCGACAGCCCACCATAGAGGGGATCAGGCAGAGACAGTACTGTTTCATTTGATTCGGGGCGCGGATTTATCCGGTATGGCGGGGATTCGCCCGGTGTCGGAGCAAAATGGGGCTTTTGGCGCATACCGCCTGATTCGCCCCTTACTGTGCTGCGAAAAAAGGGAGCTTCTTGAGTGGCTTACGGCTCAGGGAGTATCCTGGCAAGAGGATGCAACCAATCAGGACAATGCCTTTGCTCGCAATCGGCTGCGCAATGAGATACTACCGGCGTTAGAGTCGGTTCATTTTGGTGCTGCCGGCCATATAGCGGATATGGCTGGAATTATGTGGGAGTATGAGCAATATTTTCAAAGGCTGGCTTTAAAATATATGGAACGCCATGTACAAGCCTGTGGAGATTATAGCTGGAAAACGGAGCGCCGCGCCCTGTTGGAACAGGAAAAAGTGCTGGCAAAGGCGGTCATATATGAAATGCTTGGAAACGCCGGACAGGGGAAAAAAGAGTTTACCAGAGAGCATGTCGAGGCGATATATCAGCTTCTTGGGAACCAGAGCGGAAAAAAAATTATGCTGCCTAAAGAAGTGGAAGCCTTGAACTCGTATGAAAATCTGATAATTCGGAAATGCTTTAGGGGAACAGATTTTAAGAACTGCAAAGAAAATTCTGCGGATTTTCAGGAGATTGCGTTGTCCTTAGAGGAATTAAAAAAGAAGGGAAAGGAAGAACGGGTGTCCCTGCCCTTTGGCGGGATCGTGCGGCTTAGCTGCCAGCCTGTAAGCGGGCTTACCGGAGAACAGTATGAAAATATGTTAAAGAATGTCGGAAATTCCAAAAATAACTATACGAAATTCTTTGATTGTGATACAATAAAAGATACGTTGTGTATAAGAGCAGCCCAGAGTGGGGATTATTTTATCTTCAATGAGGCAGGCAACAAAAAAAAGCTGTCAAGATATTTACTGGATATGCATATCCCTGTAGATGAGAGGCAGCGTGTTTTGGTGTTAGCCTGTGGGAACGAAGTGCTTTATGTTCTTGGGGGACGGCGATGTGAAAGCTTTAAGATAAGGAAAGATACAAAGAATATTTTAAAGGTGACGTACGAAGGAGAGTAACGTGATGGAGCAGATTGAGGTGTTGATTTCAGAAGAAGAGGTTGAGACAAAGATTTGTGAGCTGGCCAAGCAGATTAGCATTGACTATGCGGGAAAGGAAGTTCATCTGATTGCCATATTAAAGGGCAGTGTATTTTTTACCTGTGAGCTGGCCAAGCGGCTGACGGTGCCTGTGACTATGGACTTTATGACCGTATCCTCCTACGGGGACGGTATGGTGTCTGCAGGACAGATTACGATAAAGAAAGAGTTAGACGAGGACATTGACGGCAAAGAGGTACTGATTGTCGAGGATATCGTTGATTCCGGCCACACACTGATGCATTTAAAGAAGCTTTTGCTGGGAAGGAATCCCGCAAGCCTTAAGATTGCAACACTGTTAGATAAGCCGGACTGCCGCGAGGTGGAGATTAAGCCGGATTACTGCGGCTTTGTGATTCCGGATCGATATGTCGTCGGATATGGATTGGATTATGCGCAGCAGTACCGGAATCTGCCATATATTGGAGTGATAGATCAGAAGTGACAAGAAGGAGCGGAAAATGAACAAGAACGTGAGAAGAAGCATGATTACCTATTTAATATTGTTTGCCTTGATCATAGGCGTGGTATCCCTGATTCAAAGCAGCAGCCAGAATGTGGATTTGTCTTATACCGAGGCGGCCTTTGAGAAAGATATGAAGGCGGAGGCGGTAACCGGGATTTATGTACAGCAAAATGCCGAAATCCCTACCGGTACGGTGGAACTGACGATGAAAAACCATTCTGTGGTCCGGTTTTTTGTATCGGATGTTAACGCGTTTCAGCAGTTATACAATGATTTGGTAGAGCAGTATGATTTAGAGGTGGAATTCCAGATGAGCGATGTGGTGCGCCCAAGCTTTCTGGAGAAAATGCTGCCGTATCTGTTAGGATTTGTGGCGATTGTAGTTATCTTTATTATGTTCGCAGGAATGCAGAGCGCCGGCAGCGGCGGGGGAACCATGATGAACTTTGGCAGAAGCCGGGCCAGAATGATTTCCGATGCGGATAATGAGATTACCTTCGATGATGTGGCAGGTCTTCGGGAGGAGAAAGAGGATTTAGAGGAAGTGGTGGATTTTCTGAAGAATCCGAGTAAATATGTGGAGCTGGGAGCGAGAATTCCGAAGGGTATCTTATTGGTAGGCCCTCCGGGAACCGGTAAGACTTTACTTGCCAAGGCGGTGGCAGGGGAAGCCCATGTGCCGTTCTTTACCATATCCGGTTCCGATTTTGTGGAGATGTTTGTGGGCGTGGGCGCTTCCCGTGTCCGGGATTTGTTTGCAGAGGCCAAGCAGAATTCTCCCTGTATTATATTTATTGATGAGATTGACGCCGTTGCAAGAAGGAGAGGTTCCGGCCTTGGCGGCGGTCATGACGAGCGGGAACAGACCTTAAATCAGATGTTAGTGGAGATGGACGGCTTTACCGTCAACGAAGGAATCATTGTGTTAGCGGCTACCAACCGGGTAGATATTTTAGACCCGGCAATCCTGCGTCCGGGGCGGTTTGACAGAAAGATTGCCGTAGGCAAGCCGGATGTAAAGGGCAGGGAGGACATTTTAAAGGTTCATACCAAGAACAAGTCCTTAAGCGACGAGGTTGACCTTGGGGAGATTGCCAGAACGACGGCAGGCTTTGCCGGGGCGGATTTGGAAAACCTGATGAATGAATCCGCTATCAATGCGGCGAAATCCGACCGGAAGTTTATCATAAAGGAAGATATCGATAAAGCCTTTATCAAGGTGGGAATTGGTACAGAGCGGAAATCCAGAGTGGTTCCGGAATCCGAGCGGAGAATTACGGCGTATCATGAATCGGGCCATGCCATTTTGTTCCATGTGTTAGAGGGAACCGGACCGGTCTATGCGGTATCCATTATCCCTACGGGGCAGGGAGCGGCAGGATATACTATGCCCTTACCGGAGAATGACAATGTGTTCAACACAAAAAATAAGATTTTGCAGGATATCAAGGTAAGTCTTGGAGGTCGTATCGCCGAGGAGATGATTATGGACGATATCACCACCGGCGCTTACCAGGATATCAAGGAAGCGACCAAGGCGGCAAGAGCCATGGTAGTGGAATACGGTATGTCAGAAAAATTAGGACTGATTAATTATGAGACCGATAACGAGGCGGAGACCTTCGTGGGCCGGGATATCGGACATCAGCGGATGTTAGGGGAAAAGACCGCAGCCGCCATTGATAAGGAAGTAAAACGGATTATCGATGAGTGCTATGTCCAGGCAAAGGCAGTCTTAGAGGAGAACATAGAGATTCTTCACAAATGCGCCGCCAGACTTTTGGAAAAAGAACGGATTGACAGAGAGGAATTTGAGTCTTTGTTTGAGGCGTAATCCTTATATGTTGTTGAAAATGCATGGGGGATATCAAGATTTTGTGCAAAATATACAAAAAATGAAGTTTGGAAAACGAAGCTGCATTTTTCAATTGGCTAAATGCACAAAAGAATGTGAAAAAAAAATAATTGTTTGTGAACACTTTCATACGAAAATACGTATAATAATACTTGTAACCCCCCAATACATTATATAGTTTTTTTGCTACACCCCATAAGTAACAAAAAAATACCTTCTCCAGAAAAGGACAGTCGAACGGTTGGCTGTCCTTTTTGCTATGTATTTTTAGTTGATATCTTGTTAAGAATCATGTAAAATAATGGAGAACACAGACATGGAGGTTGACTATGGGTTATTCATTCAGAAACTTTACCAAGGCGCAGAAGGCACAGACCTATTTTTTTCAGAATAAACCGGCGCTTCGTTCGGATGTGCTGTTCTGTGATGGGACTGGTGATTATAGAATCCCGGCGGAGCCTATGCCGGGAGATGCGGTGACGCTTAAGTTCAGAACGGCCACGGGCAATGTGGATCAGGTCATCCTTATTTGCGACGGCGTGCGTTATGATATGAAGATTGCGGAGTCCGACGAGGCTTTTGATTATTATTCTGTTGAGATTCCGCCTATTCAGAAGGAGAAGGTGGAATATTATTTTGAGATTATATCCGGCAATTCCTGGTGCTTTTACAATAAGATCGGGGTGCAGACGGAGGTAAATCCAACGTATAATTTCAGCATTATGCCGGGCTTTACCACACCGGATTGGGCCAAGGGGGCTGTCATTTACCAGATTTATGTGGACCGTTTCTGCAATGGGGATCCCACCAATGATGTGCTGGACAATGAATATTATTATATAGGTGATGCTTCCAGAAGAATTACGGACTGGGAAAAATATCCGGACGCTATGGACGTCCGCTGTTTCTATGGCGGAGATTTGCAGGGCGTCATTAATAAGCTTGATTATCTTCAGGATTTAGGGGTGGACGTCATTTATTTAAATCCCATTTTTGTTTCGCCCTCCAACCACAAATATGATATACAGGATTATGATTATGTGGACCCTCATTTTGGAAGGATTGTAAAGGATGAGGGAGAGTGTCTTGCCGAGGGGGATAATCTCAACAAGAATTCCACCCGTTATATCACCAGAG
>CANREG010000018.1 GCA_947629565.1 uncultured Lachnospiraceae bacterium | reverse complement strand
GAACCGCCGTGTACCGAACGGTACGCACGGTGGTGTGAGAGGTCGGGGGATTATTTAAATCCCCCTCCTACTCGATTTTTATCAAAAATCATCGGATTTGCTGTCGAAAATGAACATATTAGCCAGTATGGAAAATGACAATATAAAGGGAATATATCTTGTGAAAAATAGCATATTCTGTGTAATCCTTGCAGATACTATAATATGATTTTGCGATAATCTATATGAAAAATAGAAGAGTATCAGCGAGGTAGAGAGCATGGGTGATTCTATATGGAGTCAGACGACAGAAATACCGCCCCGAAGGGTGTTAGAGGGCGAGGTGGAGACAGAAGTGGCTGTAATCGGGGCCGGTATGGCCGGAATTCTTACCGCCTATTTTTTAGAACGGGCAGGAAGACAGGTGATTGTGTTAGAGGCTGGCCGTATTGCCGGCGGCCAGACAAAAAATACGACTGCTAAGATTACCAGCCAGCATGGCAGGATATATTCCAAACTGATAAAAGATTTTGGACGGCAAAAGGCAGTATTGTATGCCAGAGCAAATGAAGACGCAATTGCGGAGTATGAAAAGATAGTGAAAGAGAACAATATTTCCTGCCATTTTGAAAGACTGCCGGCTTATCTCTATTCTACTACTGACAAAAAGGCATTAAAGGAGGAGGCAAAGGCCGCGGCTTTAGCGGGCATACATGCTTATTTTACAGAGGAGACGGCGTTGCCCTTTAAAACGCAGGGAGCAGTCTGTTTTGAACATCAGGCGCAGTTCCATCCGTTGGAATTTATGCAGGCTATTGCCGGGGACTTAACCATATATGAACATACCCGTGTACTGCGGGTAAAGGGACATACGATTGTAACCGACAGGGGAAGGGTGCGGGCCGGACAGATTATATTTGCCGCACATTATCCCTTTGCTGATATTCCCGGATTTTATTTTTTCCGCCAGCATCAGATGAGAAGCTATGTGCTGGCTCTAAGGAAGGTTCAGCCCATACAGGGAATGTATTACAGCATGGACCAGACGGGACTGTCCCTGCGTATGGAAGGGGATATTCTGCTTTTGGGAGGAGGCTCCCACCGCACTGGAAAAGCGGAGCCGGATACCGGATATATATTTTTGCGGAGAATGGCGCAAAAGTATTTTCCCGGACATCAGGAAATTGCCTGCTGGTCTGCGCAGGACTGTATGCCCCATGACGGTATTCCTTTTATCGGAAACTATTCGCTCCTTCGCCCCTATTGGTATATAGAAACCGGATTTCAAAAGTGGGGAATGACTACCTCTATGGTGGCTGCCCGGTTGGTTACCGATCTGATATGCGGTGTGAAGAATCCCTATGAAAAGTTATTTTCTCCCCAGCGGCTTCATATAAAGGCGGGATTCCCTGCATTGATAGAAGATGTGGGAATCAGTATTTCCGGTCTTTTGAAAGGACTGTTTAACCGATTTTTTGCGCGAAGCGGTCCTGTCCTGCCCGGAAGATGCTCACACATGGGCTGCAAATTGGAATGGAACGGGCAGGAACAGTCGTGGGACTGTCCATGCCATGGTTCCCGCTTTGACGCAGAGGGGAAACTGATAGACAATCCGGCGGTTCAATCTGTTCCCTGTAAGATAAAAGAACACTTGAACTAACACCGGAACAGGGTATCAGGTTAAAAAGATATGACCTTTAATCAATAATACCGAACTTCAGCTCCAGCCGGTCTTCCGTCTCGTCTAACCGGTCGTCCAATGCCTCTAAGGTCCGTTCCTGCTCCCGGTACGCATCCCGGGACAGAGCGCCGCTTCGGTACTGGTCTTCCAACTCGTCCTCATGGACGTCTAAATCCCGCTCTAACTGGCTGAGTTCTTTTTTCAGCGTGAAAAACTGTTCCATTTCCGGTGTATCTTTGGAAGCCACGATATCGGAAGCCCGCTGCATAAAGTCTTCCGCTCTGGCGGTTAAGTCCTCGATAGTATAGGAGCCAGACTGTGAATTGGCGGTATCTCCGCTGTCTGCTGCCTGTTCGGAACGATTATCCTCAGCCGTTGCCATGTCGGCCTCATTGTTTTCGGAAATGGTGTTTCCCTCTGTAGAGGTTGCGTTAGTGCCTGAACTGTTCTGCTGCATATCGGCAATCTGCTGCTTAAGGTCAGCTACCTGCTGTTCGAGGGCCGCCGTGTCCTCCTGCTTAGAGTTACCGCAGCCGCCAAGGATAAAGGACATCAGTAAACCGGCGGCTAAAAAAGAAAATTTTTTCACTATAAACACCTCATTTTCTACTTCATATTTCATTTATTATACGATAACTTTTCCCATTTTATGTGAAAAAAATTTGAAAAAATACCGGCGTAAAATTTTTTAAAAACATTGACTTTAAGGCGGTATTGTGATAGACTATTTCCCGTTGATATGTGTGTGTAGCTCAGCTGGATAGAGCACTTGGCTACGGACCAAGGTGTCGGGGGTTCGAATCCTCTCACGCACGTAAGAAAGCGGCAGATGTCTTAGAGATAAGGCGTCTGCCATTTTTCATGTTTGTTTCAAAAATAAGAAAGTCTTAAGAAATTCTTATAAAATGGGTATTTAAAAAATAATTTTCTTATTGTATACTTGAATAGCAATATTTTATATATGGAGGATGAGGGATGTTAGAGAGAACCGTAGGACCTTGGGATTACAGAATGCTGCCTAACAAGATGTTGGAACTGGTAAAGAATACCGGCAATATGGAGCAGGCAGGAACAGGATATTTTGTAGACAGCGAGTCAGAGATGCTTACGATTCTGGCTTATCTGAATTATGGAGAGAAGACCAATATTACAGAATCCATGCGGGAGCAGATTGATCAGGCGGTAGAGAAACTGGAGACGACAAAACTCAGTACAAGAGAGGAAGAATAAGCGGATATCGGGAGATGGCGGATCGTGCAGGTAAAAGGCGTAAAGGTTAGAAGTGTGGAATTTGGCGCAGGCATGCCAAAGATTTGCGTGCCTGTTGTCGGGCGAAGCGCAGAGGAGATATTACAACAGGCGAAGCAGGCCATGGAAAAAGGGCCGGATATGCTGGAGCTTCGGGCAGACTGGTTTGAGGAGGCAGAGGATGTTTCCCAAGTGCTGCCTGTTTTAAAGCGGCTAAGAGACCGGATAGGAGATACCGTATTACTGTTTACTTTTCGGAGCAGCAGAGAAGGCGGACAACGTGCCATTACAGTGGAGGCTTACCGGAATTTGTGTGAGACGGTATGCCGGAGCGGAGATATTGACCTGTTAGATGTGGAGGGATATATGCAGGAAGGGTTATTGGCTTCCCTTGCAGAGACGGCGCATGCCAATGGCGTATTTGTGGTTGGCAGTTATCATGATTTTGACGGAACGCCGGAAGAGCAGGAGATTGTGAACCGATTGCAATATCTGGATCATGCCGGGGCAGATTTTCCAAAGGTTGCGGTAATGCCCCGCAGGCAGCATGATGTGCTTGCCCTATTGTCGGCGACGCTTGGTTATTATGAAATGGGCGGTGAGAAACCGGTAATTACCATGTCTATGGAACAGATGGGCTTAATCAGCCGATTGGCCGGGGGCAGCTTTGGCTCCTGTATTACCTTTGCGGCGGTGGACAAGGCGTCTGCGCCGGGACAGATTTCCATAGATCAGGTTAAGGACATGCTTGCCGTCTTATATAGAGGATAATGGAACATTGAGGAGGGGATTAGATGGAACAGGAGGATAACAATATAGTATTGGATCAGGAACCGATTGTCATAAAACCCGAAGCGGCAATGGATAATCCATATAAGGAAAAGCTTACAGTTGGAAGGATCGTTGCCAACATGTTGGAGTTTGTCTGGACAGTATTTAAGCTGGCCGTGCTGGTAACGGTGGTAACTGTGATTGCGGGATTTTTGTTATCCAGGGATATGATGATCCGCGGGAGAAACGGGCAGCGTCAGTGTATGCAGGGAATGACGGTTTCCGGCGCAGTGGCAGCCAATAAATCCAGCGAGGACGACAAGGTGACAGTCTGGCTCAACACGGTAAAGCAGGAGAAGGTTACTCTGGAGTCGGATGACAAGAAAATACTGGTAGCAAAGAAGATTACTGCCAAAGACAGCGACAAGTGGGCGGTTATTCTCCACGGATATAACGGGAGCATGGAAGACGTCTATGATATTGCCATGCACTATCAGGAGAAGGGCTTTAACATTTTGCTGCCGGATCTGCGGGCGCATGGGGAGAGTGAGGGTTCTTTTATTGGTATGGGATGGCTGGACAGGCTGGATGTGATTAACTGGATTGATATCATCTTAGCGGATAATCCGCTGGCACAGGTGGTTATTCACGGAGTGGATATCGGTGGAGAGACAGGGTTAATGCTTTCCGGAGAACCGCTTAAGGACAACATTAAGGCAGTGGTGGCAGAGGGAGCCTATACCGGCGCATGGGATGTGGTGAAGATGGAATATAAGGCAAGGCATGAGAAACTGCCGGTATTTCCATTTTTACATATGCTGAATCCCGTAATGAAGGTATGGGCCGGATATAGTTTAAAGGAAGCCGATGCGGTAAAGCAGGCAAAAAGCAGCAGCGTACCGATTCTGTTAATCCGGGGCGGCAAGGATACTTATACTACGGAGGGTATGATAAAGAAATTGGACGGCGCCATCGCCTCACCGCATGAAGTCTGTACGATTGCGACGGGAACCCATGAGGATAATCGCTATGCGGAGCCGGACAATTACTATAACAAGACCTTTGAATTTGTGGAACGATATATAAGATAAGGATGAAGGATATGGCGATTGAACAAAAAAAATACCTTGATCTATCCGAGGAATTACAGCAAAAAATTTTGAAAGACCGGAAAGACGGCTGGGTGAATCCCTACCGTACAGAGAACTGTGCGGCTGTCCGAAGACGACAGGATTGGGATAGGGACAAGTTGCTGCGCCCGGCTTATGTGCGGGACTGTGAGAAAATTATACATTCTCCCTATTATAACCGGTATGCGGATAAGACGCAGGTGTTTTCCTTTTATAAAAATGATGATATTTCCAGACGGGCATTGCATGTGCAGTTAGTGTCCCGGATTGCAAGAAATATCGGTTCCCTTCTCGGCTTAAATGTGGACTTAATCGAGGCCATTTCCCTTGGACATGATATCGGGCATACTCCTTTCGGACATGCAGGCGAACGGTATCTAAGCGAGTGTATGCAGGAGCATATGGGACAGTATTTTAACCACAATGTGCAGAGCGTCCGGGCCTTGGACGGCATTTTGAACCGAAATGTCAGCCTGCAGACGTTAGACGGGATTTTGTGCCATAATGGGGAATTTGCCATGCAGGAATACCGCCCGGTTCCGCTGGAAGATTTTCCGGCGTTTGACGCAAAGTATAAGGAATGTTATACAGATGAGGAGGCAATCGGCAGACTGGTGCCCTATACTCTGGAGGCCTGTGTGGTGCGGGTGTGCGATATGATTGCTTATCTTGGCAAGGACCGGCAGGATGCAAAGCGGGCCAACCTGATTGCAGATGATGACATATTTGACGAGCAGGCGTTTGGCAAGAGCAACCCGGAGATTATCAATAACCTGATTGTCAATATTGTAGAGAACAGCTACGGTAAGGACTGCATTATTATGGATGATGAATATTATCAGGCCATTAAAGCTGCCAAAAAGGAGAATTACGAAAAGATTTATTTTAACGAGGCTGTGGACGCCGTCTATAAGGAGCAGATCCGGCCTATGTTTCATATGATGTATGACAGGCTGCTTTCTGATATGAAGGCGCAGGATAAGAATTCCATTATCTATTGTCACCACATCGAGTTTGTAAAGGAAAATGCAGCTGCCTATGGCTATGAGCAATATTTAGAAACGACCGGACCGGAACAGATGGTGGTGGATTTTATGGCCAGCATGACAGATGATTATTTTGTGGACCTGTTTGATTACCTGTTTCCGGATAGTCCCTATCAGGTACAGTATATTTCGTATTTTGATACAAAATAAATGATTTGGTAAAAGTGATATATGAACCATTGAGAGGCTGTCACGCAATCGCGTGATAGTTTTTCATCTAATAATATCTTTTGCCGGGAAGGAGACGACGCCCATGTTGACACAGTTTTCAAGAACAGAATTATTGTTAGGCAAAGCGGCAATGGAGAAATTATCCCATTCTAAGGTGGCGGTCTTTGGAGTCGGGGGCGTAGGGGGCTATGTGTGCGAGGCGCTTGCCCGCAGCGGCGTCGGATATTTTGAATTGATTGATAACGACCAGGTCAGCCTCACAAATTTGAACCGGCAGATTATTGCCACCCACAAGACACTGGGGCGGGATAAGGTGGAAGTGATGAGGGAGCGGATTCTCGACATTAATCCGGAGGCGGAGGTTACGGTTTACAAGCGGTTTTTTCTGCCGGAAAATGCAGATGAATTTCCCTTTGGGGAGTATGACTATATTGTAGATGCGGTAGATACGGTTACGGCTAAGATTGGGCTGGTCATGAAGGCGAAAGAAAAGGGCGTTCCGATTATCAGCAGCATGGGCGCGGGGAATAAGTTAGACGGCAGCCGGTTTCAGGTTGCCGATATTTATCAGACAAGGGTATGTCCTTTGGCGAAGGTCATGCGGCGGGAGTTAAAGAAACGAGGTGTGGAATCGCTGAAGGTTGTGTATTCGGAAGAGACGCCGGTTGGCGCCACTGTCGATATAACCATGGAAGACGATGCCTGTGAAAGGCTGCCGGAGAAAGAGGGCGGGAAAAAGAGCGCCGCAGCCGGAAAGCATGTGCCGGGAAGCGCAGCTTTTGTGCCTTCGGTGGCGGGTTTAATTATTGCAGGGGAGGTCATAAAAGACCTTTGCAGGGCAGAGAGGCAGTAATATTTCCGGAAACCGGATTTGCAGGGCGCGGGAGGTGGCGGCATGCCGAGAGGGGCAAACCACAAATTAAAACTAATCTATCTGATGAAGATTTTACTGGAAAAGACAGACGAGGCGCATCCCATGACGCTTAAGCAGATTGCGGAAGAGCTTGCCGGGTATGGCATTGCGGCGGAGCGGAAAAGTCTCTATGCCGATTTTGAGGCGCTGCGGGTATATGGCCTTGACATTATCTGCGAAAAGAGGGGCCGTTCGGTATGTTACTATATTGGCGCCAGGGATTTTGAGGTGGCGGAGCTGAAGCTTCTGGTGGATGCAGTGCAGTCCTCCAGATTTATCACAGAGAAAAAATCAAGAGAGCTTATCCGGAAGCTGGAGGGCTTTGTCAGCAGCTATGAGGGAAAAGGGCTGCACCGTCAGGTTCGCGTTCAGGGACGGGTAAAGACCATGAACGAGAGCATTTATTATAATGTGGACAAGCTACACCAGGCCATTGGCGATAATGTGCAGATTCAGTTCCAATATTTTCAGTGGAATGTGGATAAGAAAATGGAACTCAGGCGGGAGGGCGCATGTTACCGGATTTCCCCCTGGGAGCTGATTTGGGCCGATGAAAAATATTATCTCATGGGCTATGACGGACAGGCCGGTATGATGAAGCACTTCAGGGTGGATAAAATGCTGAATATCCGCCTTTTGGAGGAAATGCGGGAGGGCCGTTCTGTTTTTGAAAAAATGGATATGGCGTCTTATTCCCAGCGGCGTTTTGGCATGTTTGGCGGCAGCGAGCAGACAGTAAAGCTTAGATGTGAAAATGCCTATGCCGGCGTCATTATCGACCGTTTTGGAAAAGATGTGAATATGCGGAAAGCAGACGGAGAGCATTTTGAGGTAAATGTGGAGGTGGCGGTCAGCAGCCGCTTTTTCGGCTGGGTTTTTGCGTTAGGCGGCGGAGTCCGGATTGTGGAGCCCAAGGTGGTTGTGGAACAGATGAAAGGGGAGCTTTCCAAGCAGCGGGAGATGTATGAGGAACAGACAAAGTAGTCCGGACAGCAGAAAATGCATAAGCGGTAAAGGGGCTTTTCAAAAGTGGAATCTGGTATTAGAATGAAGAGGAACCGGAATGAAAACATATTCATTCTGTAAATGGAATCAGTAATAATATATTATTTAAGGAGGTAGATACCATGTCAAAAACTTTAGTCGCTTATTTTTCTTATTCAGGAAACGCAAAAAAGGCAGCCGCTCTTGTGGCTGACACAATCGGCGCAGATACCTATGAGATTGTTCCTGCTGTGCCTTATGATGCAGACTATCAGAAGTGCGTTGACGAGGCAAGGAAGGAGAAGGCAGACAATGCCCGTCCTGCAATAGCGGGAGCAGACGCGGAGGTGTCCGCTTATGACCGCATTGCCTTGGTATTTCCGAACTGGTGCAGCACCTGTCCCATGATTATTCTATCTTTTGTGGAGAAGTACGACCTGTCGGGAAAGACGATTGATGTGATTGTAACCAACGGCGGTGGCGGCGTGGGGAACAGCCAGGCAGACATTGCAGCCAGCGCGAAAGGCGCAACGGTGAATACCGCAGTCAACGGCAATGACCTGACGGCGGATAAAGTGAAAGAGATATTCGGACTGTAAATGACAGACAGGGATACGGCGGTATTTAGTCCGGATGAAATTCTACCGTTACCCGGAAGGTTTCTCCGTCATAATCCGCCCGGATGCTGCCGCCAAGCATATGAGTAAACTGCTTGGCGATGGCAAGGCCCAGACCGGTGTTTCCTTTGGTGCGGGATATATCCGTAGTATAGAATTCATCAAAGACTCGTCCGGTATCCATGTCGGCGTTTGACAGTTGGTTGGAAAAGCAGATTTTTACGGCGCTGTCCGTTTCAACAGAAATGGTAAGATTGCCGGTTCCGTGCTTTAAGGCGTTTCCAATCAGGTTATCAAAAATCCGCAGCAGCATATTCTGGTTGGAGTGAACCGTCAGTTTATGCTGCTGGCATTGGAAAATGATTTCCCGGCGGGCTGCGCAGTAATCATCATAGTAGTGTACCATGGCTTCTTCCAATACGGATACCAGATTCAGCGCGGATGTTGTCGGCGGTTCCCCCTTTGAAATGATTTTAGAAAATTCAAAAAAGGAATCAATCAGTTCCTCCAGTCGGAGAAGGCGCTTTTCCACGATTTCAAGCTCCCGTTTTTCTTCTTGTCCGGGAGCTTTCTGCTGCAGAATGCCGATATACCCCAGAGCCGAAGTAAGGGGCGTCCGCAGGTCATGCGAAATGTTTGTCAGCATTTGCTCCAAATCGTGGCTTTTGATGCGGTAATCCACCTGTATCTGCCGGGTTTCCTTCAAAAAAGCATTGATTTCATTGATTAGCGGCTGGCTGTCTTTCATGCCGGTCAGGGAATGGAGCAGGAAATTGGTGTTCTGGTTTTTTATTTCCTGAAGCTGCCGGGCAATATGCCACATTTCCCGCTTTTGCATAATTAGCAAAAAAAGCAGAATAACGTCTGTAACGCCAAGAATCAACAGCAATATTGTCATAATCCAATCCCCTTTCTGATATGCCTTGTGTAGTAAAACGCTGTCTATATGGTTTCCCTGAAGGAAGCGGTAACAGCGGTCATATTATTTGATTTCCGCTTTTCGAAAGCACATATAGCCAAGGCAGTAGAACACAATGATAACGGCTCCGCATAACAGATAACTGTGCGCAAGATAGCTGCCGGAAGGATTACCGGAGAGCTTTGCCAGCATAGCCTGCGGTTCATAGCTTAGATAGCTTTCCTTTATTTTAAACAGTGCTACGGCAAGGGATAATAGCATCTGGAAAATCATAGCCAGCGGAATCGTTACTGTGTTAAAGAGGGCTGTCTTTTTCAGCATAAAGGCAAGTCCGGTCTCGACGGCAACTAAGGCAAGAATGGCAGGAAGCTGCTGCAAAGTCGCTTTTGTCACTTCACCGAAGCCGGACGCCAGATTTTTACCGTTAAACAGGATATTGGAAAAGTAAGTGACGTATGTGTTTAAGAACAGCAATCCGATACAGCATAGATTGATAAATATCACCTTAGACAGGAAATATTGTTTCCTGCTGATAGCGGAGGAAAGAGTGTTCTTTATACAGCTTCCGGAAAAGTCTGCCGCAACGGCAAGAGCCGTAATAAAAATAAATATGTAGTACAGGTTCATGTTTGCTGAGATGATATCCCTATCCAGTTTATAGTGTTTAAGTTTCCGTGTGGCTGCCCGCATTTCTTTTATGGACATACCGGTAAGGTCCTCCGCGGTAAGAGACAATTCATCTGATTGTGAAGCGGCAAGGTTTTCCTCAGGGGTTGCATTTGTTTCAACCAAACCGGCCGACATTCCAATATATCCCGGCTCTATCAGGTAAATGCTGACGCCTACCATTAGTAACATAAAAAATATTCCAATATAAAATGCCTTGGATTTAAAGATTCTGTAAAAATCTGCTTTTATCATATTAATCATAATGCTGCCTCCTTTACCAGTGATTTAAAATAGTCCTCAAGGGAAATGCCGGATTCATAGATGCCGGAAATAGTGATATTATTCTTGATAAGGATTTTATTGATGTCCTCCGGTTTGGCGTCCTTATCATAGATGCGGATTTCCTCCTCGTCAATCACCTTATAGTCGGACAGGTGAAGAACGCTTTCCAAAAGGACAGCGGCCTCTTTGACCTGGCTGGTCTTAAGGATAAGGCAGCGGCTGCATTCTGCGTCAAGCTCCTGTCTGGTCAGCTCTTTAAGTACATTTCCCTTATCAATGAAAAGGAAACGCTCTGCCACTGCATATAATTCTGACAGGATATGGCTGGAGATAATAAAGGTAATTCCTCTCTCCCGGTTCAACCGCTGAAAGGTGTCCCGAAGTTCGCTAATGCCGATAGGGTCAAGGCCGTTAATCGGCTCGTCTAAGATAATCAGGTCAGGGTTGTCTAAGACGGCAAAGGCTATGCCAAGCCGTTGTTTCATACCCAGGGAAAATTTGTGGAATTTCTTGTTGCGGACTTCATTCAGATTTACCAGCTCTAATGCCGTATCAATTTGGCTTAAATCGGTAATCCCTTTCTGGTAACAGTAGTAACGAAGGTTCTGGTAAGCGGATAAGTTGCCGAAAAATGCCGGATTTTCCACCAGGCAGCCAATGCGCCTTTTTTCCTTTTCCGCAGCGGCTCCTTTTTTGCCAAAGATTTCAAATTCGCCGCCGGAGGCCTCAGTCAGTCCGGTAACAATTTTCATAATCGTGGTTTTGCCTGCGCCGTTCCGCCCAATCAGACCATAGATATCCCCGCGGTATACCGTCATATCCGCATGGTCAAGGGCGGTGAAATTCTGATAGCGTTTGGTAAGCTGTCTCGTTTGCAGCACAATTTCTCGCATAGTGCATCCTCCTTTTTGAAATTAGAATTATGTTCAGATTTCAGCTTATCAGAGAATGATAAAAAAACACTTAACAAAACCCTTAAAAAAGTCTTAACGCTATTTTTTCATTCGGTAGCCGATGCCCCAGACCGTTTCGATATAGTCCTCGTCGGGGTTGCAGCCTTTTAATTTCTTGCGCAGTTTGCTGATATGGACATTTAAAGTATTGTCGTCCGCAGAATTTTCATCATCCCATACGGTATCGTAAATCAGGCTTTTGGTGCAGGTCTGGTTCGGATGCTCCATTAAAAGCCTAAGCAGGGCAAATTCATGCTTGGAAAGCTCTAAGGAAATTCCATTACAGATAGCGGAAAAATCCTTTCTGTTGAGACGGATATCCTTATAAGTCAGAGGAACAAAATCAGATGTGCCAGCGCTTGTCCGCAGTCTGGCGGCAACCCGGGCTAACAGTTCGTCATTATGGAAGGGCTTTGTCACATAGTCGTCGGCGCCTAAGGCAAACAAATCAACCTTTTTGCTGACATCGTGAATGGCGCTGGTCACAATGACGGGAACCGGGCTTTTTTGTTTTAACTCCCGTATGATTTCCTCTCCCCTTTTTCCCGGCAGCATTAAATCCAACAGGATTAAGTCGACGCTTTCATTGTGGATCAACAGCCCTTCCGTTCCGGACCAGGCCCTCAGGCAGGTATAGCCGTTTTGCTCAAACAGGGTAAAGAGCATCTGGTTGATATCGGCGTCATCTTCTATGATTAGTATTGTCTGTGACATATTAAGGCCTCCTTTTTCATTCAGTATATACAATTTAGAAGAATTGGCAAGGAAAAATTCAAAATAATCATTGAACAAATGTTCGATATGCGTTATAATATTATTGTATAATCAAAAGAAGTTTGGGTGTGAATTTTCGATTGTCAGATGCCCTCTAGTATTACGAAAGAGGGTGATGCCCTATGAACACAATTGAAGTGCTTACTTTGTTGTTAGTAATTTTTGCGGCTCTGTCTTACATAGATAATCATAATTGACAAAAAGAAATAGCACCCCTACCGCCTAAAGTCGAGGTGCTATAATCTTAGTATTCACACTGAGGGCAAGTCGGATTCATATCCGATTACCTTTGAGTAGATTATACACTAGAGTGGCTGAGAAATCAACCACTCTTTTTATATAAGTTTGCATATAAGTTTATGCTAATGCCAACAATTACTTGACGCAAACACTGTGAAAGGACAGGCTTGCGGCGAATATAAAGAAATGCTAAAATGAACAGGGAAAACGGACTTGTATGCGGTGCGAAGCGTCGGTTTTAGGAGGATATATGAAGATTATACATTGTGCGGATTTACATTTAGATTCCAACATGACAGCCAATTTAACAGGGGAGAAGGCGAAAGAGCGGAAAAATGAACTGCTGATGACTTTCCGGAACATGATTCAGTTTGCCGAAGAACAGGGTGTGGAGGCGGTGATGATTGCCGGGGATTTGTTTGACAAAAAGAAGGTCACAAAGACTGCCATGAATGCGGTACAGCAGGCCATAGAAGGCCATCCGGAAATTGATTTTTACTATTTGCAGGGCAATCATGATGCGGACAGTTTTTTAAGCAGTCTGGAAAACATACCGGATAACTTAAAGCTCTTTGGCGATACCTGGACAAGCTATAAGGCGGATAAAGAGGGCAGCATAACCATTACCGGAGTGGAATTTAACGGGGAGAATCAGGGGCAGATTTATGATACGCTCGTGTTAAATACGGACTGTTACAATATTGTGCTGCTCCATGGACAGGAGGCGGAGTATGCCGGTAAGGACAAGGGAGAGACGATACATATCCGGCAGCTTAAGAATAAGGGAATCGACTATCTGGCTTTGGGACATATTCATAGTTACCGGGAGGAGGCGTTGGACGGCAGGGGCGTGTACTGTTATCCCGGCTGCTTAGAGGGACGGGGCTTTGATGAGTGCGGAGAGCATGGCTTTGTCCTGTTGGAGATTGACGGACAGACCAGACAATGTAGGAGACGGTTTATTCCCATTGCCCGGCGGCAGATATATGCGGTGGATATTGATGTGACAGGATGTAATTCCACCATGGATATGGCAGAGCGCATTGAGGCGGAGCTGCAGGCGCACGCATATCCGCAAACCAGCCTGATGAAATTTGTGCTGGTGGGGGAATTGGATGTAGAGTGTGAGAAAAATATCGATTATCTGGTAAAACAGTTTGAACCTTATTTCTATTTTTTAAAGATTTATGATGAGACCGGATTTCATGTGGATTATAAAGCGTTTGCGCGGGATGTCTCCCTGAAAGGGGAGTTCGTCCGTACCGTCATGAAAGAGGAGAAGCTTTCGGAGGAAGAAAAGGCGGAGATTATCCGCTATGGGATACAGATTTTAGCCGGAGAGGAGGTGTAGGCATGAGACTGATTTCCTGCCATATTGAGAATTTTGGGAAACTGTCTGACCGGACCGTTTCTTTTGACGATCCTTCCGGGATTACGGTGCTCTGCGAGGAGAACGGCTGGGGGAAGACCACGCTCGCTGTGTTTATTAAGGTCATGTTTTTCGGCTTTGACAATGACGGGAAAAGAAATGATGTGGAAAATGAGAGGCGGCATTACAAGCCCTGGCAGGGCGGCGCCTATGGGGGACAGATCACCTTTGAAGCGGGAGAAAAGAGATATATCTTATCCCGCATTTTTGGCGCAAAGAGCAAGGATGATGAAGTCCGCCTGGTGGACGCAGATACAATGCTGGAATCCGCAGATTTTTCCGGAGAAAATATCGGGGAGGAACTGTTTCAGATTGACCGGACCTCTTTTAGCCGGAGTTTTTTCATTTCCCAGAATGACTGCGCAGCCGGAGTGACGGACCGCATTAACGCCAAGCTCGGCAATCTGGCGGACAGCACGGACGATTTGAATAACTATGAGACGGCGGCAAAGAAACTTTCCGATAAGCTGAATGCATTGAGCGGAAGAAGGAAGACGGGAGAGATTTACCGGCTGAGGGAGCAGATTGGCGAATTGCAACAGGCGGTTCGGAACGGGGCGGGAATCGATGCCTCGATGGAGGAACTGACGGCGCTGAAAAATAAGGAACACGACGCCTATAACCGGTTAAAACAGGAGCAGCGGGACTTACAGGAAAAGCAGCGCCGAATCAGCGCCTATAAGGATGTGGAGATGCAAAAGAAGGATTATGCGCGGCTTTCTAAGGAGGAGACGGAAAAGCAGCGGGCCTTTGAGGAGGCAGGAAAGGCGTTTCCCGGCAGGGTGCCGGAGGAGGCGGCGGTCCGGTCTCATTTAGAGGAGAGCATAAGGCTTTTGGAGAAGGGCCGGGAGCGGGATATTTACCGGCTGACGGAGGAGGAGACAGCAGCCATAGCAAAGCTGGAGCAGCAGTTTTCTGTCGGGGCGCCTTCAAAAGACATGATAGAAGAGATGAATCGCACGGTAAAGGAAATGCAGACTCTCCAACACGAGATAGAAAAGGCAAAGCTGACAGAGGAGCAGATTCGGGAGTTAAAGGAGCTTTCCGTATACTTTGCAGAGGGAACGCCGGATGCGGCAGCTGTGGATGATATGATGGACCGCTGGAACCGGCGCACAGAGAAAAAGAATGCGCTAAGCACAAAGAAGGCAAGAGCCGATATGCTGCGTTCCGTCAGGGAACAGCAATCGCAGGAGCAGAAAAATGAGAGCGGAAACGCTGCGGACAGACAGGGTGGCACAGGGAAGACTGCGCTGTTGTCACTGGGATTGCTTGCGGCAGTCGTCGGACTGGCGGTCTGTGTCAAAAATATTGTAGCAGGGGGAATCATTGCCGCATTGGGGATTCTTATTTTCCTGTTGGGTTTTGCTGTAAAATCCGGGAATACAAAGAAAAAAGGCTCTGAAACGGACATCAGGAACCGGGAACCGGAGGAGGAGCAGGAGGATGCTTATGACGCTCTTCAAAAAGAGATTGCGGAGGATGAACAGCTGATTGAACAGTTGACAGCGGAAGTGCGGCAGTTTATGCAGACCTATCACATGGATTTTGACGAGGCGGGCGTATCTGTAGGTTTGTATCAGATAAAGGAAGGCGCCCAAAAATATAGGCAGCTGCATGAACAAAACAAGGGAGCAGATGCCGGACGGTTCAAGGAACAGTTTGAACATAAGCGGGATGAAGTCCGCGATTTTCTGCAAAGGTACGGCGCAGCCGGTTTTTTGGAGAAGGAAAACGATTATGCGGCGGTTCTGTGGAAATTGCAGCAGTCGGCAGAAAATTATAAGGTGTTAAGGGAAAAGCGGGATCATTTTGCGGCGGCTGACGGAGCATACAATGATATTTTAGCGGAGTTGAACGCCTTTGTGGCCGGATTGTCCATGGAATTACAGGAAGATATCCATGCGCAGATGCAGAGCTTACAGGAAAAGCAGCGGCAGTACATGGTGGCGGAAAAGGAGTGGACTTTAGCGCAGCAGGCAAGGGAGGAGTTTCAGCAAAAGACGGAGAATTTTGATGAGATAATGCGGACGGAACCGGAAGAGACGGAGACCTCCCTTGGGGATGTGGAAAGCCGTTTGCGCAAAATATCGGAACAGCTGGAAGAGATAACCAGGAACATGAGCGCCTATGACCGCCGGTTAGACGAGTTGCAGGAGAAAAGAGACGACATTTCCGAGACAGAACGGCAGTTGGAGACGATGCAGGAAACCTGCGCGGACAGGGAAAGAAAGCTGGCCATGTTAGAGAAGACGAGGGACTATCTGGAACAGGCCAAAATATCCCTGACTGCAAGATATACCAAGCCGATTCAGGATGGCTTCGACAAGTATTATCGGGTTCTGGCGGGAATTGCCGCAGAGAATTACCAATTAGACGCCAATATGGATTTGTCCTTTGTGGAACAAGGGATGCCCCGGCAAATTGGTTTTTTGAGCAAGGGTTATCAGGACCTTGTGGGAATCTGTATGCGGATGGCTTTGGTGGACGCGATGTACCGGGAAGAAAAGCCCTTTGTTATTTTGGATGATCCCTTTGTCAATCTGGATGATGAGCGGCTTGCCGGCGGATTAAAGCTGCTCAAAGAGATTGCAAAGGATTACCAGATCATCTACTTTACCTGCCATGAAACCCGCAGCATTTCTATCCCTTTACAGCAATAGCATTTTTTGTGCGCTTCGCCGCCGCCTTATGCATAATATATAGTGAAAAGCGTGTTGCCGGGGGCGTGGCTATGGCAGGAAAAAAGGACTGGGGACTTGTATTGGCGGGCGGCGGAGGAAAGGGCGCCTATGAAATCGGGGCATGGAAGGCGCTTTTGGAGAGACCGGACTTGCGGATTACGGCGGTTGCCGGCACATCTGTAGGCGCGTTAAACGCAGGGCTGTTTGCCATAGGCGATTATGCCAAAGCAGAGGAGATTTGGAGAGAGCAGATCAATGATAAGGTGATACTTTCATCGGATTTTCTGAAAAGCGGGGAGCTTTTACAGATTGTGGACGGTTTGCTTAAAGAGGGCGGCGACTGGCTTGGGGAGATGACACAGCTTGCCGGGAGGGCCGAGTTATCCATACCGTTTCTGAAAAAAATCCTCCGGCGGCTGATTCGGCGAGGCGTTTTTACCAGAGAGGGACTGATTCAGATTTTTCATAAAAACAGCCTCTTGCCCCGGTTAAAAAGGAGCCGGATTCCATGCTATGTCACTTGTTATAATATGACGAGCCGCTCGGCAGAATATTTTTATCTCCAGCAATATGGGGAAGAGGAGATGCTTGCCATATTGTTAGCGTCTTCCGCCCTGCCTTTTATTTTTCCGCCTGTGGAGGTCGGCGGGGAAAAATACTGGGATGGCGGCCTTAAAGATAATGTGCCGGTCCGGCCACTGTATGACGCCGGTTACCGGAAATTTCTGGTCGTACATTTAGACAGGCAGGACAATGACCTGCTCTCAGGGAATGAGCCGGTTTTCCAGTGGCAGGCATGCACCGGATTCAACAGAGATAATATGGAGTTCTGCGATGCGGTGTTAGTTCATTTTTACCCTAAGAAATCTCTGTCCGGGATTATGGGAACCTTGGATTTCAACCCCGGAACCATAGTAAAAAAATTGAATCAGGGGTACGAGGAGACGCGGGAGCGGTTAGAAAGGATAGCTGACATTGAATAAATGTGCTATAATAAATATTTGGTGAGCGTAAAATGTAAGTTTGGCGCGGATGACAGCGTATGCTTTGGCTGTAAAAGCCTTGGCAGAAAGGAACGGGAGGACAAGCAATGGCAAAATTATTATATCAGGGACATGGCAGCCTGCGACTGACGACGGCAGATAACAGGATTATATACATTGATCCCTTTGCCGGGGAGGGCTATGACAAGCCTGCGGATTTGATACTAGTTACGCATCAACATTCGGATCATAATCAGATTGACCTGCCGCCCAAAGCGGAGGGTTGTGTGGTAATCCAGAACATGGACGCCTTAAAACAGGGCGCGTATCAGCAGTTTGATGCAGCGGGAGTCCATATAGAGGCGACGGAGGCTTACAATAAAAATCACCCAAAGGATAAATGTGTGGGTTACATTGTGACTGTAGACGGAAAGACCATTTACTTTGCAGGCGATACGGCAAAGACAGAGCAGATGGAAACGCTTGCGGGGCGGGAGCTAGATTATGCATTGCTGCCGACAGACGGCATTTTCACCATGGGGATTCCGGCAGCTATCGAGTGCGCAAAGCTGATCGGGGCAAAGCATACCATACCGATTCATATGGCGCCGGGCCGGTTGTTTGATAAACATAAGGCCAGGAAATTTGTGACCGAGGGCGCAATGATTGTGGAGCCGGGAACAGAGATAGAACTATAAAAAGATTCCGGCTGCTCCGTGTTCACAGTCTCTACTCTCAACATGTGCACCTGGACACGAGCAATACAGGGAAAAACCCTGCACTCCGCGAGGAACCGGCATCTATGTTGTAATTATATAGCGGTCTTAACATTCATGCAAGAGAATATTTTTGGTTTGATGAAGGGGATTCTTAATTTGCTGAAGGAACTTTGGAAGGATTTGTGGGAACCTGAAAACGGCTCATGTAATCAGAATAGGTATGGAAAAGGGAGGCATATATATGGATATACAGGATAAATATAGAAATCTAAAGGAGAATCTGCGGAGCTTAGGCAGCGTAGCTGTCGCTTTTTCCAGCGGGGTGGATTCTACTTTTCTGTTAAAGACGGCGCAGGAGGTTCTTGGCGATAAGGTGATTGCCGTAACAGCCGCCTCCTGCTCTTTCCCGGAGCGGGAGCGGAAAGAGGCGGAGAATTTCTGCAAAGAAAACGGGATTACGCATATTATCTGCCAGTCAGAGGAATTGGACATTGAGGGATTCCGCCAGAATCCGGTCAACCGCTGCTATCTCTGTAAACATGAGCTTTTTGAAAAGATATGGGCGATTGCCAAGGAACATCAGGTGGAGCATGTAATAGAAGGCTCTAATACAGATGATGTCGGGGATTACCGTCCGGGTATGGCGGCGGTACGGGAATTGGGCGTAAAGAGTCCTTTACGGGAGGCCGGGCTTTCCAAAGCGGAGATTCGGGAGCTTTCAAAACAGATGGGACTTCCCACCTGGAACAAACAATCCTTTGCCTGCTTAAGCTCCCGTTTTGTCTACGGGGAAACGATAGACGAGACAAAGCTCGGCATGGTGGATAAGGCGGAGCAGTTGTTGCTGGATCTGGGGTTTCACCAGGTGCGGGTGCGCATCCATGGGATGCTGGCGAGAATTGAGGTGGCGCCGGAGGAGCTTAACCGGCTTTTGGAGCCGGATATCAGGGAGCAGGTAACGGCCCGGTTTAAGGAGTTTGGCTTTACCTATGTGACGATGGATTTGCAGGGATACCGCACCGGCAGCATGAACGAGATATTACCGGAAATGAAAGATTGAAGGGATTAATTTCTTGTAATTTTATATAGGTTTTATTATAATGGGAAACGGAAATATTATGTAAGAATCAGGAAAATGTTGATAGTTAATTAGTGATAAAAAATAGGATAAAGGAGAATTCGTATTATGATTAATAATCAGCCAATGAAAAATCTTACATCACAGGGAAAAGAATTTTATTCCGGCGACTTCTATTCCGGTTATTTTGATAACCGGGAATGTGCTTATAATGAAAGAATTTACTATACCGGTAATTCTGACTCGGGAAAATCGTATGTGGTTTCTTCTGATTATGACGGCAATGATATACGAATCGAATTTGAAATCACAGATGATTATCTGCGCAACTTCATATTTGTAAACAACTTTGGTGTGTATTTATATAATATAGAGAATTATAACAGATTTCAAATAATTCATTATGATTTTGACGGGCGCGCGTTGGGAGAGTATAAGGAAGCGTATGATGACTCATATGAAAATGATCATATATTGAAGTGCGTATATATTGTTAATAATATATGTTATTTTGCTCATGTGTTCTCAAATTCTGCCGAGATAAAGCGAGTGAATATGGATGAAGGGGGATCGGTTGAGATAATTTATAAGAAAGCAAGCTCCATAGAGCGTTTGTTTGCTACGGATAAGATTCTGATTTTCAAGGCTAGATATTATAATGCTGATGTGGACGAATCGGCCTATGGGTGGATGCTTATGCATTTGGAAACGGGAGAGGTTGAGTCGCTAAGCAATCCGTTTTGCAGTCCGGAAACGGTGCTTGAACATCCTGAAATATATGATAGCGATTCTGACTCTTATGACGAGAATGTTTCTTATGATATTGACATTGCATATTTTGATTTGAATCGTAATATTTTTTGGACTTGTCGGCAAGCAAAAGAAGGAGATGACAGCGCGCAGTTACATATGGTTTACTATCTGGAACCGCATTATCTGGAAGGGGACAGGACTAAGATAATAAATAGCTATCCTGTTTGGAAATTTCCCAAGGAACCCGGTGGGACGAGGGAATATTTTGACGGGGAACATCATTATTATGCTGAAAAGTATGAGGTCTTTAAGTCATCGGATCAATATGGAAATGTTTTTGTCTGGAGCGAAGGCAACGGCGGACACGGCAACTGCTGGGGATTTAGAGTATTAGGAAATCATCTGTTTCTGGATGTGGATGCACGTGATGAGAAAGAATATGACCTTACATTTGAGCCCTGTGAACCAATTAGAAAAAGTTGGTTTCGGCAGACATTATCCCCTGAAGCTATAGAAAGATTTGAAAGCGGTAAGGATTGAAGGGAATCGGATGTATAAAGTGGCAATATGCGATGATGAAATAAATCAGTGCGCGGAACTTGAAAAAGAAATAATCCGCTTTTTTGAAGAACGTGCTGAAGCCTGCGAGGTCGAGGTGTGGTATGATTCCGAGTCGCTGTGCAGAGAAATAAAAGAATACAGTCCGGAGATTCTTTTTCTGGACATTGAACTGCCTGAGAACAATGGAGTCTATGTCGGGAAATACATACGGGAAACGCTTGGAAATGACAGGATGAACATCGTATTTATTTCTCATAAGACAAGTTACGCGCTGGAGCTTTTTCAGATTCATCCGTATGATTTTCTCATAAAGCCAGTAGAGGTTAAGCTTCTATATGACACACTTACCAGGATACTACAGCTTGAGGATGTGCAAAAAAAAGAGTTTCGGTATACATTTAACAAGACGGGTTACGCTATCCCGTATGGTGAAATCCTGTATTTCTCCAGCAGGAATAAAACGATCACCATTCACAAGATTAATGGGGAGAGCACATTCTATTACGGAAAGCTTGGCGATATTGTTCCGGAGCTTCCATTTCAGTTTGTATGCGTAAGCAAGTCGTACATAGTCAATATCAAGTACATTAAATCATGGAAAAGTGACCTTGTTATCCTTGAAAATGACGTAGAAATAAGTATAGCGCAGTCTAAAAGGGCAGATTTTAAGAAGGCAATTTACAATTACGGAAGGGGTAGGGGTAAAGACAGGCCATGATTTATAGAAGAACGATATTTATCTTATTTACAGAAGTTATCCGCGTTATTATTACCGAAAGATTTACCACGGTATTCCTTAAGGCTGATGAAAACCGGATGCGCAGGGGATTGGCTTATTTATTTTCGATTCTGATAACGACATTCTTTTACGCGCTTTTCAATAAACCTGCGCTTAATCTTTTAAGTACTTTTCTGGGACTATTGGCAATAGGGTTTTCGTACAGCGGAACGGTGAAACGAAAATGCATGTTTGTTTTTTATGTCCTTGCAATAAGCTGTTTAATAGATTTAGCGGTATACGCTGTGCTTGTAAAAACCCTCGATTACAATAATTATTCGGCTTATGCGAGTGTATTGTCACTGTTGCTGCTGCTTGCGGCACAAGTGATTACCAAGCGGCTGTTTGGAGAAAATATAAATGCAGAGCCTAACAAACGTCACTGGTTGTTCTATATTGCAGCTCTGTCGGTATGCATTATCACATCCCTGTTTGTCTTTACGGACAGGACTATTTCGCCGCAGTCCCTTTTCATTGTGTGCTGTGCTTTTCTGCTTGTGAATATTATTATTTCCTACCTTATTGACGACCTTATTGATTCCTCCAAAGATGCTCTGGAAAATCAGGCGCTCCGGGATCAGATGAAAGCATATGAAAGAGAAATTATTCTACAGAATGAAAAGGTGGAAATTCTGCGGTCATTTAAGCATGATATGAAACATCATTTTTCGGAAATTTCGGCTTTGGCTTCAGCCGGCGACATGGAGCAGATTAAAAAATATGTGTCAGATATGAGTGATAATCTTAACGAATCTGCGATGCTTGTTGATTCAGGCAACACCGGACTTGATACCGTCTTAAACTATATGTTACAGCGCGCAGCAGACAAAGACATTCCTGTAAATGTAAGAGTTGCGGTTCCTGAGGAGCTTGAACTGTCGGCATATGATATGAATATCATTCTCGGAAACATTATCGAAAATGCGATAGAGGCGCAAAAAGAGGTCAATGCTCCCGGAATAGATTTGGTAATAAGCTATTCAATGGACTCCCTGCTCATAGAGCTTAGCAACACATATTCACATAAGATCAGATTTAAGGAAGGGCTGCCTGTTACCACGAAACGTCCGGCAAGCGAACATGGCTATGGGATCAGAAATGTAAGAAAGGTGCTTGATAAATATACGAATACGCTGGATTTTGATTGTTCAGAAGACCGGTTTACAGTGCGGATACTGATGAAAATTCTGTAGCGGATGCGCCGTTATATAGAGAACAATTTTATAGAGAAAAGTACGAATTTCACCCTGTTGAGTACGAATTTTGCCGTCCTGAGGTTCAGGGCGGTTTGTTTATGTATAATGGCTTAAACCCAAAAAGGAAGAGCTGTTCGTGATGAAGAAAAAATATTTGTTTATCATTATTCTCTGCATATTTGCCGTTTGTTCCATGATTGTTTTGTTTATGTTAAGGCAAAGCAGGCATGGCTTTAGCGGCGAAAACTACATTTATGATAGTACAGATTCCCAATGCAACTATTCTGAGCATACCGTGCTTTATCTTGACGCTTCGGGGATACTGCACCTTATCGAAACAAGTTCGGGTAAAGATATCGTGTATTGTGACAGACCGAACTGTACTCATGAAGGCTTTTCGAATCATAATGAGAAGCCGTCATGTCCTGCGGCTTTTTCCGGACTAGGCAGGAGTGGACCGGTGCTTTATAACGGGCGTCTTTATTTTATTGGTAATATGTCGAATGAGGATGTATTCCTGACGCAGTATCTCTATGAAATGGACTCCGATGGTGAAAATCGTAAAAAGACTGCCACATTAGAAGGAGTTCAGAATATCAGATATGTGCTATACAGGGAGCAGTATGTCATAGGCGCTTATTGCAACAGGAGCGAGATAAATGACGAGGGGCAGATTATCAACGACAATAAGCCGGAGGCTGGCATATTTGTCATCGACCTTGATAATGATAAAGTGTATATGGGAGATAAGGTAACGGGCGAGCAGGCAAATATTACAGGGATATATTATGAAGAGGGGGCTGTATATTATTCGATTATACATTTTGGTGATGATGTTACCGAGCTTATGTTAGAGCAGGCGGCAGAGGATAATGTTCCGCTTTTTGATTACGACAATATGCTGTATGAAATATATCGATATGATATTGCGAATGGGAATACTACACGCTTAAAGACATTTGACCATATAAATAGCCTTCAACTGTTAGAGGGCAATGCTTACTATGTATCCCAAGAAGGATGTTTTGTGTTTGATAAAAAAAGCGGGAAAACCAAAGAATTACCAATCGACAAGGGGGATAAGACATTATGGGGCGGATTTGCAAAGCATGAAGATGCTTTATATTATACCCTTTTTGACAGTGGCAGTAATGAAGTTACATATTATCGCATGGAAAATGGTAAAAGTGATGAACTGATGAAAATGCTGTCTGAGGATTCTTTTGGGATCGTAAATATATGCGGTCAGTCTGTGTATATTAATTATACTGATGATAAAGGACGAGTTTGTCTGGGCGTATTAAGCATTGATGAACTTAATCAGGGGAAATTTAAAGCGAGAAAACTGAGGTGTTATGATGAAGAATAAGAGTATTTGGCTGGCGATTAGTCTGCTGGTTTTAATCGCGGCGTCTGTAACAGTAATTTTGATAAAAAAGGGGGATTCAACCGGCAGAAAGGAAACGGCTGCCAAGGTCGGTTCGGTTGCGGAAAAGGAAACGGACGCAACAATCATAACATTTACCGTTCCTGATATTTGTAAGATAGATGATGATAATCTTCAGCATTTTAATGATGAGCTCATTAAGGACGGCCATGATTATATGCTCACGATAAAATATTTGGGATATGATAAATATGCTGAGTTGCTTGAGGAGGAACTAGAAACCGGGGATACCGATATTGCTTTCTTAGGGTTAGGCGATGCAGGCGGAACCAATAATATATATACGCTCATTCATTCCGGACTGCTGCTTAATCTTGACGGGATATTGTCGCAGGAACCGGGCGCAGCGCTTTATGCTGCTTTCCCGCAAAATCTCTGGGAGTCGGTAAAATGCGACAGACATATTTATTCGATACCTTCGGCGCTTGTTGATGACCAGGGCGTATATGCTGCATTTAACAGAGATTATATTGCAGATGCTGATATAGATGATTGGGATGGAAGTATACAGGGGATTTATGAAATGATTAAAAATGTCGAGTGGAAGGACAGCAACGCGCCCCGCTTTCAGTATCTTATCAATGATTATTCATTTGAGGATATGATAGGGTGTGAAATAAGATATGGACTGATTTTTGATTATGGCTCACTATCGATTGAAAACCCCCTGGAATCGGAGAAGTTTATAGGTTATCTGAATGTACTGGATCAAATGAAGAAAGACGGATATATGGATGATTCTATATCATATCTTAGCAACGCCGGTCTAAACAGCGCGGAGACGCTGGGAAATATAGAAGCAGGTAATTACTTGGCGGCTTTATCATGCGGCGCAGTAGATGAGGTGTTTCTAAAGGATAATATAACTGTTAAGACAGTAAAGCCATACCTTTCATCAAGAATCAACGGTTCTGTAGCCATATCAAAAAATACAGATAATGCAGATGATGTGGTGGATTTTCTGGGACTTTTTTATGGCGAGGGAAAGTATGGCAATATTCTTCTGTATGGGCAGGGGGATTCGGATTATAAGGTTATAGACGGTGTTGCCTGCAATGCAGACGGCACTGATCTGGAGGACGACTATATAAATAAGCTCTGTTTGAATTTGTTTGTGAATACATATCCCGTCAGAGGTGAGAACTATATGCGCAATCGTAAGAATGAGATTTTTTCTTTTTATGACAGTATGGAATTATCCCCGTTTATCGGTTTTGAACCGGATACAGCCGCCTCAAATGATATTTTAAACGATATGGGTGAATTTATGAATAGTCTTAAGGATAAGGCTGTGGATGAAGCTGTCGAAGTCGCCAGGGATAGACTTATATCCGATGGGATTGATGAATATCTCACCAGCGTTAAAGGTCAGTGGGAGGAGTATCGGCAATGACGCTTAAACTGGAGGGGCTTGCTAAAAATTATAAAGAGAAAGCCGCATTGGGCGGTGTAACGTTTTCATTTACTCCTGGAATCTATGGCCTTTTGGGGCCGAACGGCGCGGGTAAATCCACCCTGATGAATCTTATTGCGGATAATTTGAAACCCACCCGGGGACGCGTGTTGCTTGATGAAAAAAGCATAGATGAAATGGGAAGAGAATACAGAAAACTTTTAGGCTATATGCCGCAACAGCAGAATATATATCCGGAGCTTAGCCTCCGGCGGTTTTTGTATTTTATGGCAGCGCTTAAGGGTTTAAAAAAGAGCGAGGCTGAAAAAGATATAAACCGTTATGTGAAGATGGTAAAACTTGAAGATGTACTCGGAAAGAAGCTCGGCACTTTTTCGGGCGGAATGAAACAAAGGGCTTTAATAGCGCAGGCGCTTATCGGGAATCCCGGCATACTGATTTTAGATGAACCTACTGCGGGACTTGATCCGAAGGAGAGAATCAGAATCCGTAACCTGATATCGGAGGTTGCAAGCGATAAGATTGTTATCATTGCGACGCATGTGGTTACGGACATAGAATTTATTGCAAAAGAAATAATCCTGTTGAATAACGGGAATATCATACGGAGCGGTTCTCCTTCTGCCTTGCTTAATGAATTAGACGGAAAAGTATGGAACATCTTTTTATCTGATGAAGAGATAGCAGAAATAAATGCCAAATACAAAGTAAGTAACATTTCAAGGGATACGGAGGGAGTCGTTGCCCGGATTGTTACTGATTCCTATGAGGACCGATGGAAAAAAGAGGCGGTAAGGCCGAATCTTGAAGATTTGTATTTGTATCTTAATGGGGATTGAAAATGGAACTATTAAAAAATGAGATATGCAAATTACTGACGAGAAGGACAGTGTCAATTCTTTTGGTTTTGATTGTCATCAATCCTTTGCTGCAACTGTATATTATCCATACGCCCAATGAAGATGGATATTCGCCTAAGGATTACAGCCGGTTATATCATGAAATTAGCGCTTATAGTCGGGAGAATCTTCTGCCTGCAATCGAAGAGGGAAAAATAAAGGCTGCTGCGTTCGGTGAAGCAAACCTTTATTCCAGGGTTTACAAGGAAGTAAAAGCGTGTATTACATATGAGGAATATCTTGATTCTGTTAATGAAAAAACCGAGGAGATTGCCCTTATAAACCGTTTCGCCGGCAATGGCGGATATGCGGTAAGAAATGCTCAAAAGACAAACAAGGTGTACCGGGAACTGAAAGGAACAGAGCTTAAAGTGGAAGACTCTATGGGTATGCTTAATATCACTGACAATGAACTTACGGATTACATAGCGATAATAATGATATTTGTTATTGCCATAAACCTCATTTTTTACGAAAAAAATCAAAATCAATTATATTTTCTCAGAACAACATCAAATGGAAGAAGAAAGCTGATGGCGTCCAAAGTCCTTGCGATGCTTTTATTTGTTTTGTTTATCACCATGTCTTTATATGGAATGAATGCTGTAATAAGCAGATGTTTTTATTATTCTATAGATTTTGACAGCCCGCTCCAAAGTGTGCATTTATACCGGAACAGTCCGTTCGGCTTAACGATAGGAGAATTTCTGCCAGATTATTTTCTTGTTAAAATCTTAAGCTGTGTTCTCCTTGGAATTTTGTTTATGTGGATATGCGTTATATTTAACCATATCATTTTTGTCTTTGCTGCTTCGGCTTTGACAGTTCTTGTTGAAATAATTTGTTATACTAAGATTTCCGGAACGCATTTTCTTGCATTTCTAAAATACTTGAATATCTTCTCCGGCGTCAAAACCGGCGGTATGTTTTCCGATTATGTGAATTTGAATGTGATAGGATATCCGGTTAATACATACATTTTGTATGGGATATTCTGGCTGATATTCATAGTTGTTTTTTCCTTTGCCATCATAAATTATCTTGAAGCATCGCACGAAAAAAGGATTATTTCTTTACGGCGATTGGATTGCCTTAAAGGGCTTGAAGGTCATACTTCTCTTTTTCTGCATGAATGTTACAAGATGCTTGTTCCAGGCCGGGGCTTTCTTGTACTGATATTTTCATGCCTGTTTGTGATAGGGTGGAATCCAAAAGAGAGGATTCAGTTTGATACAATTGATGAGGTTTACTACAAAGAATATATGGATAAATTTTATGGGCCTTTAGATGCTAAAAATGATGAGCTGTTAAATGAAGAAAGGGAAAAATATAATCAGATGTCTGCAAACATATCCGCTGATATTGAACAGGGAAAGAGTGAAAATTATATCAGCATAAAATATAAAGATGAGTTATGCAGGCAAGATGCATTTAACATGCTTACGCAACATATTGCATATCTTGAAGCCCAAAAGGGCGGATGGTTATTTTATGAAAAAGGATATGATATTCTTACGGACAAGCATCATTTAAAAAATCGGGATATTTCACAGGCATTTGCATATCTTATGATACTTGTTGCCATAACATGCGGCATTTACGGCGTTGATTTTGCTAATTCAGAAATGAGGATTTTAAGAACAACTTATCATGGCAGAAAAAATCTCAAAAATATCAAAGGGGTATTGGGAGTTCTATGTACGCTGATTGCATTTGTACTGGTATATATTGTACGTCTGTTGAATGTGCTTATGGCATACGGTATATGCGGGTTTGCTGCGCCTGCTGCAAGTATGGAGCATTTGTCACGAGTCCCGCAGAATATATCAGTCTTTCAGTATATTTTGATTGTGATGGCAATGAGGTTTATCGGCGGCCTGATTGTTACTAAGGTCGTTTTTGTGTCATTCAGATATTTTGAAAACAGTATTTCTGTGATTATTCTATGCATAGTGATATTTATAATACCACTCGCTCTTGCAGCTTTCGATGTTCCGAATTCACAGTATATCTTATTTAATCCGTTGCTGCTTGGGAATATATTTTAATCCTGCAACATGAGTAGACGGGGGGAACGGTTAGAAGGGATAGCAGATATTGAATAAATATGCTATAATAAACATTTGCTGAGCGCAAAATCTAAGTTTGTTGCGGATGATAGTGTGTGCTTTGCTTGGGAAAACCTTAACAGGAATTACCCGGTGAGAATAAAATCAGGGGATTGTAAAAAATGGAAAATTTGATATAGTAAAGAAGATAAAAGTTTGAAACAAAAGCGAAAGTCAACAGATATGTTTATGACGCATTGATGCCTTTCGCAGAAAGGCAGATCATGATTAATGAAAAAGAATAAATATTTACTTCTCCTTCTATGTATCTGTATGCTTTCCGGTTGTGGAAAAAAGCAGGATGCACCGCCGGATACTACAGAATTAACAACGGAAAAGATTATTACGACACAGACAGAGACGACAACAGAAGAAATGACGGAAGAAGTAACAGAGGCAACAACGGAAGAGGTCAATCCCCGGGAAGACATATTGATTTCCATTGATCCCGGACATCAGGGACCGGCAGTGGACATGAGCGCAAAGGAACCGAATGCGCCTGGTTCTGATGTGATGAAGACAAAGGCGACTTCGGGGACGGCTGGCGCCTATACGGGCGTACCGGAATATCAGTTGAATTTAGATATTTCCCTGCAATTGCGGGATGCACTGAAAGCCTTGGGATATCAAGTGGTGATGACTAGAGAGGACAACGACACGGCAATCAGCAACGCCGAGCGGGCGTCGCTTGCTAATGACGCAGGCGCAGATGTTGCCATACGCATTCATGCCAACGGCAGCGAGGATAAAAGCACAAATGGGGCTTTGGTATTAGTAGGTTCAGAGAGTAACCCTTATGTCGGCAGCCTGTATGCGGAAAGCAAACGGTTAGGCGAGAGCGTTCTCAATGCTTATTGCGATGCAACGGGAATGAAAAATTTAGGCATACAGACCAATGACACGATGACCGGAATTAACTGGAGTACCATTCCGGTTATGATTTTGGAAATGGGCTTTATGACCAATGAAACTGACGATAATAATATGCAGGATAAGAATTATCAGGCGTTAATGGTATCCGGTATCGTACAGGGAATCGATTCTTATTTCGGAATTGACAGTAAGGCGGACGTCTCATCTGGTGAGAATACAATTTCCGGATGAACGGCGGCTAATCAATAAAAATGTGAAAATAAAAGAAGGAGAATGTTATGAATTTTTCAGAGATTGTAAGCGCAGTGGATGATTTTGTCTGGGGACCGGTAATGCTGGTGCTCTTAGTGGGCACAGGCGTATTCTTGACGATTCGCACCGGATTTTTGCCCTGGCGGAACCTGCCCTATGCGCTAAAGAGCACATTGAGTAAGGAAGCCCGGACGAAGAGCAGGGGGCAGGGAGATGTCTCTCCGTTTTCTGCGCTGACGACGGCTTTGGCGGCTACGATTGGCACGGGAAATATTGTCGGCGTGGCGACGGCTATGGTATCCGGCGGTCCCGGCGCGCTGGTGTGGATGTGGATTTCCGCCTGCTTTGGGCTGACCTCCAAATTTTCAGAGTGTATGCTGGCAATCAAATACCGGGAGGTAAATGAGAAGGGCGAAATGTCCGGCGGTCCGATGTATACCATGAAAAAAGCGATAAAGAATAAGACGTTTGGCAAAATTCTTGGCTGGCTCTTTGCCTTTTTTGCAGTGGTGGCCTCCTTCGGTATCGGAAATATGACGCAGGCCAATTCTATTGCCTCCGCATTAAATGAAACCTTTCATGTTCCGCTGATGATTGTGGGCATTGTCATCACTGTTCTTGCCCTGATTATTATTGTCGGCGGTATTAAGACCATTTCCAAGGTATCCTCCGTGGTGGTTCCTGTTATGGCAATCTTTTATGTAATATGCGCATTGGTCGTAATTATCGGAAATGTCGGCAATTTACCTTCCGGGATTGCCACGATTTTTTCCATGGCCTTCAGCGTGAAAGCGGTGTCCGGCGGCGCGCTTGGTACTGTGGTGGCGTCCATGATGGGAGCCATGCGTTACGGTGTGGCAAGAGGCGTGTTTTCCAATGAGGCCGGTATGGGTTCGGCAGCCATTACCGCTGCCGCAGCGACTACGGACAATCCGGTGCGTCAGGCTTATATCAATATGACCGGTACCTTCTGGGATACCATTGTGGTATGTACAATCACCGGTCTTACCATTGCCTCTTCCGGCGTGTTGGGAATGACTGCCCAGAAAGCTCAGGGAATATATACGGTAGAGGGCAATCAGATGGTAATCGAAGCCTCCTATAATGATGGAAAAAATGAGGATATCCGGTATGATATCGCTGTTGACGGCAACAAGGTTACCCTGCAATCGGAGCAGAAAACGCTGGTGCTTACGCCTTATGCCGGGGATGAGGATAAGGTACAGTTTACAGACGCTTCTGCGAAAGAAGAGCAGGGAGCTTCTCTTGCGTCTGTGGAAGCGGGACCGGCGGCTGCGGCCATTTTAGAGGACGGTACGGTAATGATTGACGGTACCTGGCAGGGAGACGACAAAAACATATATAATTTCAGCGTAGATGAGACCAATAAAGGCGGCTCCTTCCGGTACAGCGAACTGGTGGAGGGCTCCTCCCTTACCATTAAGGCGTTTGAGACGGTACTGGGAAAAGCCGGCGGCTGGCTGGTGACAATAGGGATTGCCTTGTTTGCTTTTTCCACGATTCTCGGCTGGGAATATCATGGAGAGAAAGCCTTTGAGTACATACTGGGAACCCATAAATATAATATGGTTTACCGCATATTTTTCTCACTGATTGCTTATGTGGGTGCAACCCAGACTCTGGATCTCGTGTGGAATCTGTCGGACATTGCCAATGCGTTGATGGCGGTGCCCAACCTGATTTGTATGCTGTTGTTAAGCGGTGAGATTGCAAAAGATATGAAAGCCTTCCAGTCTGTACTAAAGCAGGAGAAAGAGGCGAAGGCGGCCAGATAGGGCAGTATGGAATCAGATATTGTAAAAATGCTGGACAGGCAGGATTGCGGGGTGGTTATTCTTCGTCCACCGGTTTCCATGCCTGTCCGAAGTCTATGTCCTTAAAAAGGGCGGCCAGACCGGTAATCTGTTTGAGACGGAGAATTTCGTCCTTATCCATGCCTAAGTGCTTGGAAATCCATGCGTCCGAGCGTCCTAATTCGTGCAAATCCCTGACGATGCTGCTCATCAGCTCCACATCATGGGTTCCTCTTGCCCGGTTATGGCGGATTGTGCTGGCCATTCTCTGATCTAATTCCTTGTCGATTACGGAAACCGGCAGCATTCCCCCTTCCCGCTCATAGATGTCCTCATGCTCTAACATAATCCGGTAGCGGTGAAAACCGTCCACAATAATGTACTTGTCTTCCTTGCTGTCATGGTAGCAGACAATAGGCATGGTATAACCGTCGTTTTTGATGCTCTCGTAAAGCAGCTTCATTTCCGGCGGAGCGACGGTGTTTGGGTTGTAGTTGTTTGCCTGTATCTTGTCGATTGGTACGGCAATAATGTTGTAAACGGGACTTTTATACGCCATAATTCATCTCCTCAATGCCTTTATACTGGCCTTTTATGTAGTCGATCTGCCTTTGCTGTTCCCTTGTCAGGCCAAAGCCCATAAAGCGGCAGATATGGTCGTTTTTTAATATGCAGTAGCACATTCTTTTCCAGCTCGGAATGTCTTTGGAGGTCTTGATATCGTCTGTCTGGTCGGGAATTTTCCCCACAAACACAACTCTTGTCTTTTTGCTTAGAGTGTAATTGGATACTCCGTTGCGCTGAATGTGGTAACCATGATCGATTAATTCCTGTATGGTCTCCTCGTCTAATCCGCCGCCGGTCTTGTGCCAGAACATAATAGAAGAATTGAACTTTTTAATATAATTTTTCCGAAGTCTGGCGGGCAGCGTATTTAATAAAAATTTGGTAAAGGATTCCCACGTGTGCCCCTCCGGCAGAGTGACATTGCGATAGCCCATGGCTTTGGTCTTTCCGTAGATGCAGGCAAAGTTGGCACCCTGCACTCGGCCAACCAGCTTTACCCAGATTTCCGGGTCGATCACCCGGTACAGATTTAAGGAATCTTTAGAGTAATCGTTAAACGGGGAGGCCACCCGCATCTGGGATGCGGTAAGTCCGGCCATATAGTAAAGATCATATAAATGGTTGTAGTCATAATTAAATTTATAATGGGCGTGCCACACATCATTTACAGTCCAGTCATAAAGGGGAGAGGCGCACCACACATCTTTAAACTGCTGGCTGATCCAGCACTCATTCTGATAGCCATATTTTTTATTGAGGAAGCCGCTGTATCTTTGCAGGGATTCCTCTGCCCGCATTCCCAGAAGACAGACGGTTTTGCCGTTGCCATGGGACATCCGGTACCAGCGGCCAAACTGCTTGGCCAGATCCTCCTGATGCATCTTGTATTTGTATGTGCTGATGGGGTTGTTGGACAGATTGATGACATAGTCCTTATCCGGCATGCTGCGAACCCAGCAATCCTTTTTCTTGTCATCCCATGGATACCAGTACATTTCATAGCTGCTTAAGGCGGTTCTTGTCGCCATGGGCAGGCATACCCAGTAGGGCTCCACCTGATCCCGGATCCGTTCAAAGGTACGTTCTATATATTCTGTGGTGACGGTATACTGGGCTTCAAAATCCTGGTGAAACACGCCGATTGTCCGGTCAGGGTAATATTGTTCCCGGAAATCCAATAGAAGATTTAATAAAAGGCCGCTGTCTTTCCCGCCGGAAAAGGACAGGTAAATGTTATCGAATTCTTCAAAAAGAAACTTAAGCCGCCGCCTGGCTGCCTCGTATACGGTTTCCCCCATATATTCCCTTGTCATACCGCACCCCTGATTTCCAAAATTTACTAATTCGTATGCTTAATGTACCACAAAAAAAGCGAAAATTCAACAAAATCCGCCATTTTGTCGTTTATGCAAAGCTGTCTTTGAAATGTTATGGAAGTCCGTTAGGAGATATGTTAAAAATTGGAACGGAATTTGTACAAAATGTGTATGGTAAAAAGAAAAGGGGTGTGTTATAATGAACACAATTAACGGCGTTACATATTTTATTGTATATTATTTTGTATCTGCATGGGATAAAAGAAGGGAGGAGATTGTATGAGATTGAGAAAGAGAATCATTTCTATCATCATGACAATCGCACTGGTAATTGGCACTGTCTTTGGGGGCGGTGTAATACCTGCCAATGCAGCCATAACCGGTGTGAAGACAGGCAGTATTTTTACCAGCGGAAAGTATCGTTATAAGGTGGTTTCCGTATCAGAGAAATCAGGTACAGTTTCCCTGATTGGCGCCAAATCCAAGAAACTGGCGGTTGTGGAGATGCCGGATACGGTTAAAAAGAACGGATGTACCTTTACGGTGACGGAGATTGGCAACAATGCATTTAAGGGATATAAGAAGCTGACATCCGTGACAACCAATACCGAGTTAAAGAAGATTGGGAAAAATGCCTTTAACGGCTGTAAGAAGTTAAGTGAAATTGATATCGAAAGTACAAAGCTTGTAAAGGTTGGAAAGAATGCGCTTAAAGGAATTGCTGCGGAGGCAACGGTAGAGGTTCCGGAGGGGAAAGAGAATTCTTATAGCAAGCTTCTTAAAAAAGAGGTAAAAAACAGTGATGCGAATGCGCAGCCTGAGACAACCGAGCAGTCTCAAGAGACAGAACAGATTGAGGATATGGACCAGTCTCAAAAGACAGAGCAACCTGGAAAGTCGGCGCAATCCCAAAAGCCGGAACAACCCAAAAGGACAGAGCATACTCACAGCTTTACGAATTATGTATATAATGAAGATGCGACTTGTATGGAAGACGGAACAGAAACTGCCGTATGTGACGGTTGCGATGTGACGGATACTCGCACGAAGGTTGGTTCTGCATTAGGCCATAGCTTTGGCGAGTGGCAGGTTAAGGTAGATGCAACCTGTGAGGAAACAGGCAGCAAAGAACATATTTGTTCTGTTTGTGGTGCGGTGGAGACCGAAGTAATAGAGGCTTTGGGCCATGATATGCAGGGAGTAGAGACTGTTGAACCGACCTGTACAGAGGATGGAAGAATTACCAATGGTGGCAAATGTTCTCGTTGTGGCTATGAGGGAGAAAAAATAGTTCTTTCCGCATTAGGCCACAGCTTTACGAATTATGTATATAACGGAGATGCAACCTGTACAGAAGATGGAACCGAGACAGCGAAGTGTGACCGTTGCGAAGAGACGGACACCCGTACTGCCAGCGGAACAATGAAACCCCACAGTTTTGCAGACTGGGTAACGAAGACAGAAGCAACTTGTACGGTACCGGGCAGCAAAGAGCGTGTTTGCTCCGTCTGCGGGGCAGTAGACACCGAAACAATAGACGCTCTCGGGCATGATATGCAGCCGTGGGCAACCATTGAGCCTACTTGTACAGGAACGGGCCGGAAATACTTAGATGGCAAGTGTTCCCGTTGTGGTTATGTGGGGAAGACAGAGTCTATTCCGGCATTGGGCCATAGTTTTACAAATTATGTATATAATGACGATGCCACCTGCGCAAAGGATGGAACCGAGACAGCGAAGTGTGACCGCTGCGATAAGACAGATACCCGTACTAAGGCAGGCACAAAGAAAGAGCATACTTTCGGAGAGTGGGTTGTAAAGCAGGAGGCGCTTTCCTGTAAGGAGCCGGGATACAAAGAAAGAGTGTGTACCGTATGTGGTTATGCAGTTAGGCAGGCAATCAATAAGGATCACAGGACGGTAAAGACGGAACACGTGGATGCAACCTGTCTGGGATATGGAAAGGATTATTATGAATGTAAAGATTGCGGTCAGGTATTCTTTAATACAATCCCTGAAGAGAAGCCTTTAGGCCATGCTTGGGAGACGAAAGGTATAGAGCCAACCTGTACCACAGAAGGCTATACAGTAACGGAGTGTACCCGTTGTCATGTGAAGAAAGACGCATTGGCAGTGGAAGAAGCCTTAGGTCATGATTATTCAGGCGAATGGGTAATAGATCAGGAAGCAACCTGTGGTAAGCCGGGGCAGAGATCAAGAAAGTGTTCCCGCTGTGACAGCAGGGAGACAGAAGTGATTCCGGCTACGGGCGAGCACCAGTATGTTGACAATGAGCCATGCTCCTGTGCAGCGCCGGGATATTGGTCAAAGATTTGTAAGGTTTGCGGCAAGAAGGCGGGAGAATATATGCCGGCTCCGGAACATCAGTTAAAGAAGACCACTTTGCAGCCGGCTACTTGTACGGATTATGGCAAGCAATATTCTGTATGTGAAAATTGCGGTCAGGTATTTTTCCATATCATCAAGGAGGAGAATGGGGAACCGGCAAGGCCATTAGGTCATGACTGGAAGGAAGTTACCGTACCGGCAACCTGTACAACGGATGGATACACAGTTACAGAATGTACTCGTTGCCATGAGAAGAAGGATGTAGTTGTAACGCAGAAGAAGTTAGGGCATGACTACAGCAGCGGGGAATGGGTGGTTGAGAAAGAACCGACCTGTAAAGAGACTGGTCTGCGCTCCATAAAGTGTTCTCGTTGTGACAGTAAGAAGACAGATGTGATTCCTTCTGACGGAACGAACCATTCTTTTGGAGAGTCTGTCGTTACCAAAGAACCGACCTGTACTTCATGGGGAGTAAGGACAAAGACGTGTGAATATTGCGGACTTACACAGGAGGAGATCATTTCGGCAAAGGGTCATAAATATGACTTTGATAATGAAAGTATTACCAAAGAGCCAACTTGTGAAGAACCGGGGAGGGCAACGGTAACATGTAAAGATTGCGGATATGAAAATACCAGCTATACAATTCCTGCAACCGGTCATAAATGGGGCGGGCCAGCTTACGCTTATGATGCAGATGAAGTTGCTCTTACATCATCCAACATTGCGGAAAATCCGGGAACAGAAGGAACCGGAAAAGTGGTTGGTGATAATGAGGTGAACGAAAACTGTTCATTCAGGTTGATTTACGAGGGTTGTCAAAATGCTGGATGTAAGGCTAAGAGGCTGATTAATATCCAGAACGGTAACGGCCATAAATGGGAAATAAATGAAGATCACACTACAGCCCAATGTACGAATAGCGGATGGTGGCAGCATTATTATGGGAATGATAACTATGGGGAAGTAGAGAATTGCTGCCCGGTTAACAGATGGATTAAAAACCGTCTGGTATGGGCTGTTGTTGCAAAGGTAGATAGTCTGGCTCATGTTAAATTAGGAGACGGCTGGATAACCTACGGTGGGAATAATGAGTATGCAGCCATAGTGAAAACAACAATTATGTCTACCGGTGATGGTGGTGAGGTAGAGAGTTATGATGTAGATAAGCAGAATAAGATTACCATTACCGCTCCGGAACCTGCGGAAGGTTATCAGTTTGTAGGTTGGAGAGATTTACAGACTAAGGCAATGGTAGAAGGAGCTAGCAAAACCATTACCTTTACTTGGAAAGATATGGGTAAAATGTACGAAGCAGTATATGAACCGGTTGGGAAATAATATTCGGATTCCATATGAACATTAATCTGGCTGGATAGATTTTCTAACAGAACAAAGATGTGACGAACCAGCGTATCATAGCAATATGATACGCTGGTTTTACGTTGTGCATCCTATAAGGGATAAAGCAAAAATTATATTAAGCAACCGTTTGACACATTGATTTGTGGCATAAAAAATAGTATAATACATTTATTAGGCATTCATGTAATGCGGAACAGGGAGGAAAAAGGGGGATATGGGACAATTATTGATTGTCGTTCGCAAGCAGGAGATTGAAGAACATCAAAAACTTGCGGAAGAATATGGCGTTGGTTTTGAAATTAACGATTTTTATAATCCGGAGATATTAGAAGATACAGAGGAGATGAACCGTCTGGTGGAATTTTATCAGCAGATCGGACTTCCGGAGGGAAGCACCATGCATGGAGCCTTTTTCGATGTTGTAGTGTTCAGCTATGATCCCAGAATCCGGGAAATTTCTGAATTCCGTATGGAACAGAGTATGAAGATTGCTGTGCGCTTAGGCGTGAAAGGCGTGGTGTTCCACACGAACATCAGTCCGGTTTTGTCCGGTGTGGAATACGATCGGCGGGCTATAGAAATGACAGTGGAGTTTTTAGAATGTCTCTTAAAGCGTTATCCTGATACTGATATCTACTTGGAGAATATGTTTGATACGGATCCGGATTTTTTGACTGCTGTCTCAGAGCGGCTGCGCATTTATGATAATTACGGGATATGTTTTGACTATGCGCATGCCAGCATTTCTCCTACCCCGATGCAGGAATGGATAGATGCGTTAGCGCCCTATATCCGGCATATTCATATTAATGATAACAACCTGAAGCGGGACCAGCACTTAGCGTTAGGAGACGGACAGATTGACTGGCAGCGTTTTATGGATTACCGGAGACAGTATTTTGATTCCTGTAGTGTGTTGATTGAGACGACTCTGCCGGAGAACCAGCGGCGGTCCTTAAGATATTTAGAGCAGAATTTTGAAGAAATGATACAGCGGAGGAGATAATATGGAGACAAGGAAACCTATGCAGGCAGAGGAAATGCTTGAGAAAATATTTTATTATATGAACCAGTTGGTGGATGAGAAGGAGTTTGACGCTACAATCCGGCTGTTGACGGATTTGGGAAGAACACTTGTTAATTCGGAACGGGCTTCCTTCTGGTATTGGGATAAGGGCAAACACCAATACTGGACGTTAGCCGCATCGGATAGCGGACGGATTACGGTGCCTGAGGGGAGCGGAATTGTAGGCGCTTCCATAACGACCAAGGAGGTTATTGTGATTAACAATCCCTATGAGGATTCCCGCTTTAATCCGCAGGTGGATAAGGAAACCGGTTATGTCACTCGATCCATTCTCTGCATGCCGGTAACGAATGCAAGAGGCGAGGTAATTGGCGCCTATCAGGCGATTAACAAATTGGGAGAAGATGAGAACAGCGGATTTGACGATCAGGATGTAAAGCATTTGGCGTTGGTGGCTGTATTCAGCGCGAAAACTTTAGAATCAGATATGTTGTATCGGGAATCCACAGAGGACCCGCTGACCGGATTAAAGAACCGGCGTGGATTTTTTAATTATTTTGGGGATTTTGTGGAAGAACGGTTACAGACCGAGACCGCATCCTTTGTTATGTGCGATATTGATTTCTTTAAAAAGGTGAATGATACTTACGGCCACAACGGAGGCGACGTCATATTAAAGCATGTGGCGCAGATTTTGAAGGAAGGCGTAGGAAAAGACGGTGAGGTTGCCAGATGGGGCGGAGAAGAATTTTTGCTGTTATTTCTGAAGCATACCGAGGAAGAAACTGCCCGTCGGACGGAGAATATCCGAAAGAAAATCATGGATTCGGTATGTCATTTTGAAGGACAGGATATTAAGGTGACGATGTCCTTCGGTGTGCGCCAGATTGACCCGCAGCAGCCAATCAGCGCCAATATTGAATTTACAGATTTGCGGCTTTATGAGGCAAAAAGAAGCGGGCGAAACCGCGTAGTAGCAGAAGGATAAGGACTGTCAGGGAGGAATGAATATGACAGAGCAGAATTCCGTATTTATCAGTTATAGCTCAAAAGACAGAGAATTTGTCCGTCGTATTACCGAGGAGCTGGAACGGATGGGGGTTGGATACTGGAAAGCGCCGGAGATGATACCGGCAGGCTCCAGCTATGCAAGGGAGATACCTCTGGCGATTCAGAATTGTGATGTGTTTTTGCTGGTGCTTTCCCCCACTTCCCAGGATTCCATCTGGGTTGAAAAAGAGATTGACAGCGCAATCTGCAACCGGAAGAAGATTATACCGTTTCAGATTCAGAAAATGGCGCTAAATGAGACATTTCGGTTTTATCTGAATAATGTGCAGATGGTTTCCTACTATAATAATCCGGTAAGGGCGTTTTCTGATTTGCGGAAACAGCTTGAACAATTATTGCCGGACGTCGATTTACCGGTAGACGGGGAGTCGGAGACATCTGCCAAAGGAGAAAAAATAAACGGCAGTCCGGAAAGGGATGAAGTAGGAGCCAATCCGGAAAAGAACAAAATGAACGGCAATTTGGATAAGAATAAGGACAAAAGACCGGTTGGCAGCGGGGAAGGATTGACGCAGAACACGAGAAGGACAATCCAAAACCGGGGTAGAGAGTCCAATGCTTTTCGGATGAACCGGATTCCTCTGGCCTGTGAGTATTGCGGCTGTAAAGATTTGCTCAATGTGACAAGGGGCACTTTTCAGTGCGAACGCTGCGGGAAGGATAACTATGATGATTTTCAGACTATCCGCAATTATTTAGAAAAGGCGGGAGCCGCTTCAGCTCTTGTAATTGAACGGGATACGGGAGTACCCAGAAGGATTATAGAATATTTTTTCAGGGACGAGTATTTGGAAATCCCCAAAAATTCACCTATACGGGTATCCTGCCAGCAGTGCGGGGCGCCAATCAGAACCGGTACGCTGTGTGATAAGTGTAAGGCGGCTTCAGGTGCTCGGATGAAGAATGACAGGACCGGCGCATGGCATTCCTGGTTGTAGAGTAAATGATATAGGTCCGGAGTGTGGATAATGGAAAAGCAGATTTGGGTAATTGGAAGCGACAGAAGAGAAATGTTAGAGGCGCAGCGCAGGATTAATTCCACCGGCAGTATGCGTGCTCTTTGTATGCTATCCTTTGCGGCGGTCAAGCGCGCGGTACAAAATAGCAGTCAGGAGGCGGCAATCGGTGATAGTATGCCCTCCCTGGTGATTATGGATTACCAGACGGCTGTGGAGGAGGACTTCCAGTCGGTGTCTTTTCTGAAAATGCAGCAGTTTTTAGCAGGCGTTCCCCTCTTTTTTATGATTGGGGAGAGAAGTCAGGAAGTGGATGAACAATGCTTTCTCCGGGGCGGTATGGTGGTGGTGGAGAAACCCTTTTCCCGCGCCTCCATATTAAGAATCGAGCAGGTGGCTTGGCAGCATGATGTGACAAGGAATTATGAAAAGGTACTGCAAAAGCAGGCTATGGATTTGCAGGCCGCTAAGGAGATCGTGCGGCTGAACCAGAAATTAGAATCAAGAAATCAGCTTTTGTATCAGGTGTTTGGACGATATTTTTCCGACCAGGTTCTGGAATTTATCTTAGAGCACCCGGAGGGGGCGGCAATTGGCGGCGAGAAAAAGAAACTGGCGGTTATGCTGGCGGATTTGCGTGGATTTACTTCCATTTCCGAGGAATTAGAGCCGGAGGCAGTCACCCAGCTTTTGAATTTTCATTTCAGTAAAATGGTCGATATTATCACAAAATACAAAGGAACCATTATTGAGTTTTTGGGCGATGGGATTCTGGCCGTATTCGGCGCACCGTTAGTCTCAGAAAATGAAACTGCAGATGCAGTGGCGGCGGCGATTAATATGCAGAATTGTATGGGAGAGGTCAACGCCTATTGTGAAGAACGGGGCTATCCGTCATTGGAAATGGGAATTGGGATTCACTGGGGAGAAGTGTTTATTGGCAATGTTGGTTCGGAAAAAGTGATGAGATATAGTGTAATCGGACAGGCAGTCAATGAATGTTCCCGGATTGAGGGCTATAGCGTGGGGGGACAGATTTTGGTTTCCAAACAGGCGTTAGATACCATTTCTTGCTCTGTGGAAGTGCATAATCGGATTTTTATTGCAGCCAAGGGAGTGCATAAGCCGATTTCCGTCGGTGAGGTGGTAGGCATTGGCGGCGACTATCAGTGCAGAATCGAGAATGTAGATTTTGATGTGTTAAAGCCGGTAACGGAATGGACGGTCTTTAACCTGTATCCCATTGAAAAAAAGACTGTGGCGGAGGAGCCGGTTATGGCGGTGCTGTCCCAGTTTTCCAGAAAGCGCGCCGTGGTAACTTTACTGCCGGAATCTGAGACCGGTTACGGACAGCCGGAGACAGATTATGCGCCGATAAACCCGGAAGCCGGTTATGAGGTGGAGGAGTTAGCGGCAGAAGAACCGAATAATCCTGTAGCGGCGCATGGCCGGTTGGAGCTTTATGCTGATGTGGAGGTATTTGCAGCTGGCAGAGAGGGAAAGGCATTTTTCAACGGGGTATACGCCAAAGTGGTTGACATTAGGGAAAAGGAAGCAGTCCTGCATTTTACCCATGTAAGCCGGAGCTTCCAGAAATTTGCAAATAAAATACTGCCTGAATAAATGTGATAAAAAACAGACTATAATAGGTAAATGATTAAAATTAAATTGTTGATACAAAAAATAATAAGAAAGTATGGTGAGGATTATTATGAAGCAGAAGAATAAAATAATAATTGGAATTTCAATATTACAGTGTGTGAGTGGGATAGCTGTTTTCATAATATCATTGTTGTATTTGGTAGGAAAATTACAAAATATCTATCCATGTGTTATAGGTGGGTGTATTTGTATGTTTCTAACATCGTTAAATTTGTTTATTAATATTAAAAATTTAAAATCATAATAAGAAGGAAGATGGTAAGAGACATGAGACAATATGGATTTGAAAAACAGGAAAATGTCAATCTGCCCGGATTTACTGTGGGATATTATTATGAGAAGGAAGGCTTGTGGATTGCCGGAGTTGAGGAGGAAATCTACAGAGAGCTTTCAAACCGGATGTTAGAGACAGATTTTTCCGCCGACAAAATATTTGATTATGCGGAGTATATGAAGACATTGGATTGTCATTATCTGCTGCTGTTCTGGAAGGAGCAGGAGGAGGACAGGATTTGTTTTTTCAGTGATACGAGACGTTTGCGGGCTTTGGAATTTCTGGATTTTGTCATGCCGGAATCCGGTCTGGTAAAGGGCGATGCCCAGGCGGCCTGCGGACGGATTTCCTCTGCCATTTTAAAGGTAGAAATGTCCGAATTGGAAATACAGGATACTCTGGAATATCTGATGAATAAGGCGGCGGGATATTTTGAAGAATGTGAATATATTGAAGCTGCGGACTATGGGCGGACGCACGAAGGAGATATTCCGTTTATGAAGCAGTATGTGAAAAAGAAAATCCCCTGGGCCTTTGTGGAGACCATGAAGCTGGCCGAAAAAGGGGAGGAAATTTGTATCCGTTCACTGGAAAATGAGTCCGGCGTTGTGGTAAAGGCGGATCCGGATATCTATATTATGATTGGCTGCCGGGGCGAGGTCTATGATATGAAACGGGAGAAATTTGAGCGGACCTATGACGCCAGTGAGGAGGCGTTGGATGTGTTTGAGCAGATGTTGGATTTTCTGCCGGAAGCCCAGATTATGTCAACTGGCGAGTATATCAGTCTGGATGAATCCGCCAATTTGTGTTATCCCAAGGCCGGCGCCGGAATCTATGCTAAGGAATTGCAGCGCAGGACAAAGATTTTTCCCGTGGGGAATAATACAGATTATTATCTGGGGCGGCCCGGAGACTATATGGCAATCCGCCCGGAAGATTTTTCTGATATTTATGTGATTAAGCGGCAGATTTTTCAGCAGACTTATGAGGAAAAGACAGAGTAATGGGACCAGAAAACGGAAGATACAAGGGAAAGAGGATATGGAAAAACAGGCAGGCCGCCCGGCGCTAGATTGCAGCGCAGACGGCCTGCTTACTTACTTGTGTCTTATATTATTTGTATAACCTATCAGCTACATGGTATATCATCTGTACAACATATCAACTGCACAGCGCGGTATCTGTACGCAGCGTTACTTCCATAGAATGTCCTTATAGATATTTTCTCAGGTCATCCCGCAGCTTTTCTTCAATGTTAATGAGCCGCTTGCAGATATCCTTTGAAGTGCCGTCGGCAGCCTGGTACTGGTTCATATACCGATAAAGGGATTTCACGCCCATATCGCAGCCGTCTGTAATCAGTTCTGCCACTGTAGCGTCGCTTTGGTCCATATTCATCTTCATATTTGTCTTAAGCCATGACATACCCTTTGCCATAGGATTGGGGTCTTTTTCTTCGCTGCCGTGTTTAATCAACAGGGAGTGAAGATCATTGCCTAATTTTTCGTGATGTTCTCTGCTCTCGATTAAAAGCTGTTTCATATTGGAATCCTGAATCCGGTCTAACACTTCATCAATGGATGCCGTTGCCATTTTGGTGCCGGAATCACATTCCTTTAATAACAGGACTGTATCATCTTTTTCCATGATTATACCTCCAAAATATTTTGGTCTTATTATGCCGTATTTTTAAGCAGATTATTCCATATATTTATGGGAAAGCTTTCGTTCTTTCAGTTATATGTTATCTCCAAACGGCATATTGTTATAGGAGAGGCGGCAGATGGATAAGCATTTGCCGGGAAAAGGAGGTATACAATGAAATCTAACAAGCTCACCCTGATTAAATGTATTGCGGTTCCCTTAATCGTAGGCGGTATCTCTGCATTTCTGACAAGAGGCGGTATGACAATCTTTGCAGCGTTAAAGCAGCCGCCCTTATCCCCGCCGGGCTGGGTGTTCCCTGTGGTGTGGACGGTGCTTTACATACTGATGGGCATTGCCTCTTATCTTGTGCTCACTTCCGGCGCAGAAGAACAGGTAATAGCAGACGCCATTGTGCTTTACAGCTACCAGCTTACGGTAAATTTTCTCTGGCCGGTATTTTTCTTTGACTTTGGCTGGTATCTGTTTTCTTTTTTCTGGATACTGCTGCTGTGGCTGTTAGTTTATCTGACCTGGCGCAGCTTTTCAGATATTTCAAAGGCCGCCGGATATTTAATCATCCCTTATCTGCTTTGGGTTACCTTTGCAGCATATCTAAATTTGGGCGTCTGGTGGCTGAACCGTTAGTTTACATAATGCATTTTGCGGCAAGATAATAGAAAGTAGTTGTTTTTTCTAGGGAGGTATGCTAATCTAAGGAACAAAGTAATAGGATAAGGGGGAGAATGGTAACATTCTGAAAGACAATATGAAAAAAGAGAAAAACAGAAATTCCTTTTCGGGTTCCATTGGTTTTGTGTTAGCGGCGGCAGGAAGCGCTGTGGGTTTAGGTAACATCTGGCGGTTTCCCTATCTGGCGGCTAAAGATGGCGGCGGTCTGTTTCTGCTGGTTTATCTGATACTCGCATTAACTTTTGGATTTACGCTGCTGACCACAGAGGTGGCAATCGGAAGAAAGACCAAACAAAGTCCGCTGACAGCCTATAAGCAGTTAAGCAGAAAATGGGGCTTTTTAGGGGTACTGGCCTGTCTGGTGCCGGTCATTATTCTGCCGTATTACTGCGTAATTGGCGGCTGGGTAGTCAAATATTTTATTGCGTATCTTACCGGGGAGGGGAGCCGTGCGGCGGCGGACGGATATTTTACCGGTTACATTACCTCCCAGTGGCAGCCGCTTATCCTGATGGCGGTGTTTTTGATTGCGGTAGCGGTGATTATATACAAGGGCGTCAATAAGGGAATTGAAAAATCTTCCCGGATTATTATGCCGTTGCTGCTGCTGTTGGTTATCGGGATTGCCGTTTTTGCCCTGACGATTAAGCATACCGACGGCGGCACGACAAGAACCGGACTAGAGGGCTTTGCGGTGTATGTCATACCGGATATAAAGGGCCTGACGGTAAAACAGTTCTTTACGGTTTTACTGGACGCCATGGGACAGCTTTTTTTCAGCTTGAGCGTCGCCATGGGAATTATGATTGCTTATGGCTCGTATGTGCGGGATGACGCCAATCTGGTAAAGTCCATTAACCAGATTGAGATTTTTGATACGGCGGTGGCATTTTTAGCCGGGGTTATGATTATTCCCGGCGTCTATACCTTTATGGGCCGGGAGGGAATGGGCGCCCAGGGGCCGGGCCTGATGTTTGTATCGCTGCCCAAGGTGTTTGACGCTATGGGGAGGGTTGGAAACCTGATTGGCTGCCTGTTCTTTGCCATGGTGCTATTTGCGGCCCTTACCAGCGCGGTTTCCGTCATGGAGGCTGTGGTCTCCAGCTTTATGGACCATTTTCATATGTCCCGGACAAAGGCGACCATATTAGAGGGATTGATTGCCCTGGCAGGGGGAATTGTGGTCTGCCTTGGGTATAATGTCTGGTATTTTGAGGTAAGCCTTCCCACCGGAGCGACGGCGCAGATTTTGGATATTCTGGATTATATCAGCAACAACTGCCTGATGCCGATAGTGGCTATTGGCACCTGTATTCTGGCAGGCTGGATTTTAAAGCCGAAGACAATCATAGACGAGGTAGAAAAAAACGGAGAGAAATTCAACAGGGAAAAGCTGTATGTGGTAATGATTAAATATATTGCACCGGTATTGTTGGTGGTCCTTCTATTAAAATCTCTGGGCGTGCTGACGGTAATCTAGTACGGTAAAGAAAAATCCCCGGAATGTGCAGAAACACAGTCCGGGGATTTTGTATGTCCGGTAATATTATTTATCGCGGATTTCGCTGTGCAATGTCTGAAGGGATTTAATCTCTCCCTTGGCATGCGTCTTTACATAGTGTATGCCGTCTGCGGTTGCCTTTGCTGCAGCAATGGTCGTCATGTAAGGGATTCTGCCCTTGATGGCGGCCTTTCGTAAGTAGCTGTCGTCATTTACGCTGTCCTTGCCCACCGGGGAATTGACAATCAGGTCAATATCGCCGTTGGTGATTAAGTCTAACACATTGGGACGGCCCTCATAGAGCTTCTTTACTTTTTCTGCGGCAATGCCCACCTGAGTAATCAGCTCATAGGTGTTGCCGGTGGCGACTATGCGGAAACCGTCTTCGGCAAAGCTTCTTGCCACATCCACTACCTCCGCTTTATCCTTCCGGTTGACGGAAATCAGTACGGTACCCTCTAAGGGCAGCTTGGACTGAATAGCTTCCTGCGCCTTATAAAATGCTTCCCCGTAGGAGGGAGAAAGACCTAACACCTCGCCGGTAGAGCGCATTTCCGGTCCCAATACCGGGTCTACCTCCTGGAACATATTGAATGGGAAGGCGGCCTCCTTTACGCCATAATACGGAATCTCCTGTTCTTTTAAGGCGGGTACGGGAGAAGGTCTGCCGGTCAGCTCGCTGGTGATGATCTCTGTTGCCAGAGGCACCATGCGGATGTTGCACACCTTGGAAACCAAAGGTACGGTACGGGAGGCTCTCGGATTGGCCTCTAATACATAGACCGTTCCGTTTTCAATGGCATACTGCATGTTCATCAGTCCCTTGACATGCATTTCCTCCGCAATTTTTCTGGTGTATTCTTTAATCGTAGCAAGATTCTCCGGCGATATGTGTACGGATGGCAGGATGCAGGCTGAATCGCCGGAATGTACGCCGGCCAGCTCGATATGCTCCATAACAGCCGGTACAAAGGCGTGGGAGCCGTCGCTTATGGCGTCTGCCTCGCACTCTAAAGCGTGGTTTAAGAAACGGTCAATCAGGATTGGCCGGTCAGGCGTTACGCCTACTGCCTCCTTCATGTAACCGGCCATGCTTTCATCATCATAGACAACCTCCATGCCCCGTCCGCCCAATACATAGGAAGGGCGGACCATAACCGGGTAGCCAATCCGGTTGGCAATGGCGGTGGCTTCCTCCACAGTGGTAGCCATTCCGGATTCCGGCATAGGAATCTCCAGCTTTTCCATCATGGCGCGGAATAAATCCCGGTCCTCCGCCAAATCTATGACAGACGGGGAGGTTCCCAGAATCTTCACGCCGTTTTTCTCAAGCTCTGCCGCCAGGTTAAGGGGAGTTTGGCCGCCAAACTGGGCAATGACGCCCAATGGCTTTTCTTTCTTATAAATGCTCAGCACATCCTCTAAGGTTAAAGGCTCGAAATACAGCTTGTCAGAGGTGTCGTAATCGGTAGATACCGTTTCCGGGTTACAGTTTACGATAATGGTCTCAAAGCCCAGCTTTTTAAGGGCAAGAGCGGCATGGACGCAGCAGTAATCAAACTCAATCCCCTGGCCAATCCGGTTAGGACCGCCGCCGAGTATCATAATTTTCTTCTTGTCTGATACCGGATTTTTGTCCTCCGCATTGTAGGTGGAGTAGTAGTAAGCGCTGTCTTTTGTACCGCTTACATGCACGCCTTCCCAGGCTTCTTCCACGCCCAATTCAATTCTTTTGTTACGGATGTCTTCCTCCGGAACATCTAAAAGCTGGCTTAGATATTTATCTGAAAATCCATCCTTCTTAGCGGCAATCAACTGACTGTCGGAGGGCATGGAGCCTTTGGACTTAAGAAGATCTTCTTCCTCCTCCACTAACTCCTTCATCTGGTTAATAAAATAGTGTTTTACTTTGGTGAGTTCAAAGATTTCATCCGCAGTGGCGCCCTTGCGCAGGGCTTCATACATGATAAAATAACGCTCGCTGGAAGGGGTAATCAGCTTTTGCAGCAGCTCCTCTTTGGAGAGGGCGTTAAAATTCTTTGCCTGTCCCAGACCGTACCGGCCGGTTTCTAAACTGCGGATTGCCTTCTGAAAGGCTTCCTTGAAATTCTTGCCGATGCTCATGACTTCGCCGACAGCCCGCATCTGGGTGCCTAGCTTGTCCTCCACGCCTTTAAATTTCTCAAAGGCCCAGCGGGCAAATTTAATTACCACATAGTCGCCGTCGGGAACATATTTATCCAGCGTGCCGTATTTTCCGCAGGGAATATCCCTGAGGGTGAGCCCGGTTGCCAGCATGGCCGATACCAGCGCAATCGGGAATCCGGTGGCTTTTGAGGCCAAAGCGGAGGAACGGGAGGTACGGGGATTAATCTCAATGACAATAATCCGGTCGCTTACCGGATCATGGGCAAACTGTACATTGGTTCCGCCGATAACCTGTACGGAATCGACAATCTTATAAGCCTGCTCCTGAAGGCGCTTCTGACATTCCTCGGAGATGGTCAGCATTGGCGCGGAACAGAAGGAGTCGCCGGTATGGATGCCCAGCGGATCGATATTTTCAATGAAGCAGACGGTAATCATATTGCCTTCGCAGTCTCTTACCACCTCTAATTCCAGCTCCTCCCAGCCTAAGACGGACTCCTCTACTAAGACCTGTCCCACCAGACTGGCCTGTAAGCCTCTGGCGCAGACGGTCTTTAATTCTTCCTTGTTATATACAAGGCCGCCCCCGGCGCCGCCCATGGTATAGGCAGGGCGCAGCACTACGGGATAACCCAGATTTTCTGCGATAGCCAAAGCCTCCTCTACGCTGTATGCGACCTCGCTGCGGGCCATTTCTATGCCTAAGCTGTTCATGGTGTTCTTAAATTCAATGCGGTCCTCCCCGCGCTCGATGGCGTCCACCTGAACACCGATTACCTTAACCTTGTATTTGTCAAGGATGCCGGCTTTATATAATTCGGAGCAGAGGTTTAACCCGGACTGTCCGCCAAGGTTGGGAAGCAGGGCGTCCGGCCGTTCTCTCTCAATAATCTGCTCTAACCGTTCCACATTTAAAGGCTCAATATAGGTGACGTCTGCGGTCTCCGGATCGGTCATAATGGTTGCGGGATTGGAGTTGACTAATACAATCTCGTATCCCAGTTTTTTAAGTGCCTTACACGCCTGGGTGCCGGAATAGTCAAACTCGCAGGCCTGTCCGATGACAATGGGGCCGGAGCCGATAATCAGCACCTTGTGTATATCTGTTCGCTTTGGCATAAAAAAATCCTCCTATTAAAATATCTTAATCCATTATAAAGGGTGCGTACATTTTTTACAAGGATTCTCTTTCTTTTTTTAACCATTTATCGGT
>CANREG010000017.1 GCA_947629565.1 uncultured Lachnospiraceae bacterium | reverse complement strand
ACAAGGTAGATAGGCCTGAGGTGGAAGTGCGGCAACGCATGGAGCTGACAGGTACTAATCGGTCGAAGGCTTAACTTCGGCAGAGAACTTAACGAGAACGAGCGTAAGCGAAGTTCGAGTTTAGTCGTAGCCATACCGGTACCCTTAACGAATGCAAGCGAAGCGCAGCATGAGTTTAGAAACCGGTTTGGCAGAGAGGCTGTAAAAACTTGATCAGGCATTCCCCCTGATATTCTCTTTTGTATGAAGTTCTGAAGGTACAAATACCATCATAATCCCTGATAGCTCAATGGTAGAGCACACGGCTGTTAACCGTGGTGTTGTAGGTTCGAGCCCTACTCGGGGAGCTGAAAATCCTGTAGCATTAGTGTTGCAGGATTTTTTTATAAATAAATCAGAAGCTAAAAAATATCAAACATATCTACGGAATGCACTGAAAATGCATTTACCAAGACCTCATACTAATGCTTGACTACACAGCCCCTCTAGGAAATTCTTGACAAGGTGTAATAATTGAGTTAGTATACTATAAGCTTTGAGATGGGGGATGATAGGGGTGGACGAAAAATTATATGAAGAAGAATATGTAAATGTTTATGATGAGGACACAAACAGAGAATTAAACAAGAAGAATAAAAAGAAATTTTGTTTATGGAATTTTCTGATTTCATTAGTTGGAGCCGGATTTAATATGTACTTTATGCCTATTCCGGGGTTCTTATTGCTTGCGGTGAGCTTAATTATTTCGTTTTTGTTTAGAAAAAAATACAAAGTAATGCCACAATTAGTAGTAATAGTATTATCTACGACATTGCATATATTTTATATATATATAACAAGCTTACCAGGGGTGCAGATTACCTACTAAGTGAACTTATTATAATATTTTTTGTTTTGATAGGCGTATTATTTAGAAGAAAAGGATGTAGAGAGGGCGTTGCTAAGTTGTTATAAGACTGAAGCCGCCTTTTTTACTTTGCTGTATGAATTAGAATAATAGGATGCCTAAAATAGTTTATATTGATGTGGTACGAGTGATTTGGAATATATAGATTTGATGTTTTTAGGAGTTGTTGGAATGAAAAAAGTAATTATATTAATATGTATGGTTGTTGTAATATGTATAGCATGTTACTATGGATATGGTGAGATATCAGCAAATAAAACAGTAGCCACTATGGCACTTGATACTACTAATACAGTTGTCACAGGTATATGGGATAGCGACAATATATCAAAATATAATTGTTTGGCAATTCCTGATGCTACAACAAGAGTATTGTCAAATTCTGGCTGGGAATGTCTGTATGAGAAAATAACAGATATTGGCGAAGGGGCATTTCAAGGAAATATATGGATTGAGTCTGTATATATACCTGTAAATGTTATACATATACAAAAAAACGCATTCAATGGCTGCAGTTCTATTAAATCTGTTTTATATGCAGGGACAGAGCAGCAATGGAAAGAGATTGTTATTGAAACAGGAAACGATGTGTTGAAAGAGGTATCAATAGAATTTAATGCTACTATGCCAAGAACTAATGATCTTTGATACTTTCTAAGAGAATCATAAAAAAAGGTAAATTATCATGCAGTTTAATATAGAAATGGAATTTAATCGTCAGTATTGTGAGAAATGCTGTGAACATATAAGCAGATGGGCGTTGATTTATATCCGCATATGTTTTTGGATTTGTATGGTTTTGTTATGTTTAAATGTATTATTGGCATTGATGATACAAAGCATGGATTTAGGCGTTATAGTTAAACTTTTGCTTTGGTTAATATGTTGGACTTATTTTAGATATAATTTTGTAAAATTAACAGCAAATCTACAATATTATATTATGAATAAACGTAATCATTGTGGAAAGGTAGTTCTTGAATTTTCAGACGATTCATTACAAGTACATTTTGTGGCGGCAAATGAAACGGAGTTTTATAGAGCGAGTAATATAAAAAGCGCAAAAGAAGTAAAAGATTTTTATAGGATAATATTAAAAGGACGCTATTTATATATTAACCAAAATGATTTGAAGGAACAGGATAATATTGCCTTGAAAAACTGGATAAAAAGAATAAAATAACTTTTGTTTACAGTTAAATACATATAACCTTTGTTGAATATTTCAAATAAAAGATAATTTACAAGTAATATAAAAAAGGAAAAATGCTTGCAATATAAAGGGAAATATGCTAATATGATTCTTGTCGTCGGTGACCGGGGAATGAATAGGAGATTCCCGCATATATTATATAAGATGAATATGGCGCCATAGCCAAGTGGTAAGGCAGAGGTCTGCAACACCTTCATCACCAGTTCAAATCTGGTTGGCGCCTCTTATTTGAAAAAGTGCTGAAGCTTTGGATTTACCAGAGTTTCAGCGTTTTTCTTAATTTGGGAAAATATTAATAAATAAAAAGAAAAGGTACAGACTAATATAAAAACGGTTTGGAGGTTGTTCTATGGAGACATCAAAAAGCAGGGTGCTCCGGCTGATAAAGAAACTGTTGGTTATATCAGTCGGCGCCTTTATCTATTCTGCGGGAATTGGATTATTCTTAGATCCCAATGAGCTTGCGCCGGGCGGCGTTGTGGGACTTTCGGTTATTCTCAGCCATTCTTTGGGGTTGGAGACGGGAACCTGGTATCTTCTGTTAAATATTCCCATTATCATTCTCGGCTGGTGGAAATTTGGGGGAAAATTCATTGCCTTAAGCTTCTATGCCATTGTATTAAATTCCCTGTTTACCAATGTATTTGCCAATTTTCCGGCGGTTACGGACAATCTGCTGCTTGCCGCCATTGCCGGCAGTATTTTAGTGGGAACCGGAATCGGTCTGGTGCTGTGGATTGGTGCCACGACAGGCGGCATGGATATTATTATCAAGGTATTGCGGAAAAAATATCCGGCGATTAAGACAAGCACTTTTTTCATTACGATTGACATATTGATTGTGGCGTTGTCCGGGTTTGTGTTTAAGGATTTTAATATCGCCATGTATGCCTTTATTGCCGTGGTGCTGCATGGAAGGGTAATGGATTATATACTGTATGGAGGCGACGAGGCGAGGCTTGTCTATATCGTGTCCGGCAGACCGCAGGAGATGTTGGGAAGAATATTAGAGGAATTAGAGGCGGGGGCTACCATTTTAAGGGGAAAGGGAGCCTACAGCAACGATGAAAAACAGATTATTATGTGCGTGGTTAAGAAGCGGGGGACGCCGAAGCTTACAGAGATTGTCCGGCAGGTGGACAGGAAGGCGTTTATGATTGTCACCAGCGCCAGTGAGATTTTCGGGGAGGGCTACAAGAATATCTTAAAGGAGCAGCTGTGACTAAATTTTTTTGCAATTTGCCCGCAATTTTGCTATAATAAACTGGGTTATATTCATTTATGGAAAGGCACAGTTTATGGAGCAGTCTATATTAGGCGGGTTAACGGCATATAATACGGAAGGCGCCTATCCCTGGCATATGCCGGGGCACAAGCGGCGGTTTCACACAATCTTTCCGGAGCTTGTGGAGAATCCCTTTTCCATTGATGTGACGGAGGTAGCGCAGTTAGATGATTTCCACCACCCGGAGGGAATCATTAAAGAAGCGTTTGAGCGGGCGGCGCAGATTTACGGTTCGGACCAGAGCTATTATCTGATTAACGGCAGCACCTGCGGCATATTGGCTGCGATTTCTGCTGTGTGCAGCCGGGGGGATACGGTGATTGTGGCGAGGAACTGCCATAAGTCCGTATATCACGCCATATTTTTGTTACGGTTGAAGCCGGTATATGTTCTGCCGGAATGGAATGAAGAGCTCCATATGTTTGGCGGCGTATCACCGGACAGGATAAAGAAGGCGCTGAAAGACCACGCCGACGCCAAAGCGGTGGTTTTGGTATCTCCCACCTATGAGGGAGTCGTCAGCGATGTGGAAAAGATTGCAAAGATTACCCACCGACAGAAGGTGCCGTTGATTGTAGACGAGGCCCATGGCGCCCATTTTGAATATATGGCCAATGTAAATGAGACCATTTCCACCATTGATTATAAAAAGGTGCCGGAACCGGCAATCCGTATAGGGGCGGACATTGTCATAGAAAGTCTCCACAAGACCTTACCGGCCATGACGCAGTGCGCAATCCTGCATAGGAAAGGCAATCTGGTGAACAGGGATTGTCTCGAGGAATATCTGTCGGTTTATCAAAGCTCATCGCCCTCCTATGTCTTTATGGCGGCAAGCGAAGCGTGCATAGAGCGGATGGATCATGAGCGGGACGGGCAGTTTATCATTTATAAGGAGCTTTTGGCAGAGTACCGGAAGCGGTGGGAAAAGCTTTCTCACATACATCTGGCGGGACCGGAGGATTTTAAAAAATTCGGCGGTTGCAGCTATGATGCGGGCAAGCTGGTATTTTCCGTGGACCGCTGTGTGATTGAACGGGACGGCGAGGAGCAGCCCTTTACCGGAGTTATGCTCGGGCGTATGCTGGCGGAGGAATACGGACAGCAGATGGAGATGGCGGGAAGCAGTTATGTGATTGCCATGACCTCTTTGGCGGATTCAAAGGAAGCCTTTGAAGCCTTAGGGCAGGCGTTGGAGATTATAGACGGACAGCTAAGGGAAATGACGCAAACAGCCGATACTAATAGCAGGGAGACGTCGGTTCATGTAAGGCTTCCGGAGCAGAAAATGAGCATTGCCCAGGCAAGGGAAAGCCAGTATTCAGAGATACCGTTAAAAGAGGCAGCGGGAAGAATAAGCCATACCTTCCTCTATCAGATTCCGCCGGAGATACCCATTGTGGCGCCGGGGGAAGTAATCAGCAGGGATATTTTGCAGGCGATACAGGAGGCTTTGGCGCAGGGACAGCAGATAAAGGGATTGACAAAGAGGGATAACGGAGACTATAAGATTTCCGTGGTGAGAGAAAGCAGATGGCGTTCCTATGGAAAGAGGCTGTTTGACAGGGATAAACAAAAGGATAGGGGATAGATTCGTGGAAGGAATATTTATTACAATGGAGGGACCGGACGGTTCCGGAAAGACGACGCAGATTGATTTGCTGAAAAAATATCTGGAGAACAGAGGATTTGATATTGTCATTGCCAGAGAGCCGGGCGGAACGGAGATTGGCGAGGCAATCCGGAAGATTATTCTGAACCGGGATTATCAGGAGATGAGCCATATGACGGAGCTTTTGCTCTACGCCTCCGCAAGAGCGCAGCTGGTTAATCAGGTAATCCGTCCGGCGTTAGAGGAGGGCAAGGCGGTAATCTGTGACCGGTTTGTGGAGTCCTCCGCCGTATATCAGGGCATTGGAAGAGGACTTGGAGTAGAGACCGTCTATGAGGTGAACGGCTATGCTTTGGGCGACGTGGCGCCGAAGCTTACAATATTTATGGATTTAGATGCAGAGACCGGGCTTAAGAGAAAAAAACACCAGACAAAATTAGACCGTATGGAGTTAGAAGACCTCACCTTCCATAAAAGGGTGGTAGAGGGCTATCGCCAGTTGGCCCAGCTTTATCCGGAGCGGATTTTTCCAGTAGATGCCACATTGCCAATTGAGGAAATTCATAGTATGATTACCAGTGAGGTAGAAAAGCGTTTTTTTCAGAAGTAGGGAGGGGATAGCATGAGTATGGATTTAAAAGTAAACCAGATGACAGGGGCGGCGCCGGTAGAGTCCCAGACTCAGGCCCCCAAAGGAGATGACAGTTTTAAGTTTACCTTAGTCAGCCATATAGAGAACAGCGAGTTACAGGAAAAGCTTTCCGGCCTGATGAAGGATATCGAGGAGCAGGGCAGTAAGATTGCCAAGCACATGGATATCCGGGATATGAAGCGTTACCGCAGTCTGGTCAAGGAATTTATGAATGAAGTGGCGGCTAATTCCCATGCTTTTTCCAGAGAGAATTTCTTAGACCGGCGGGGAAGGCACAGAGTGTATGGCATTGTCAAGGAGGTAGACAAATCCTTAGACGAATTAGCGCAGGAGCTTTTGAAAGATGAGAAGGATAATCTGGCCATTTTGGGTAAGATTGACGATATCCGGGGAATGCTTTTGGATATTTCCACCTAACCACTTGGAGATTAAGCACAGGACAGCGCAGGCATATACGGGCAGGAGAGGAAATGAGCGTAAGACAGCGTAGGTATATATGGGTAGAAGAGGAAATGAGCATAAGACAGCGCAGGTATATACAGGCAGAAGAGGAAACGAGGTGAGTATATGGCAAATTACAGTGATATAATCGGGCATGAGGATATAGTCCGGCATTTTAAGAGCAGCATTGAGCTTGGCAAGGTATCCCACGCCTATATTCTGAACGGGGAAAAAGGAGTGGGAAAGAAGACGCTTGCGGCTGTAGTGGCAAAGTCGCTGCAATGCGAGACCGGAGAGCCGGATCCATGTGGGAAATGCCATTCCTGCTTACAGGCAGAATCCGGTAACCAGCCGGATATTATCTGGGTAACGCATGAGAAAGCCAATACCCTTTCTGTGGAGGAGGTCCGCACCCAGATAGTAAATGATATCGATTTAAAGCCTTACAGCAGCCGCTACAAGATATATATCGTTCCGGATTCCCAGCTAATGACGCCTCAGGCGCAAAACGCGCTGCTTAAGACTTTGGAAGAGCCGCCGGAATATGCGGTTATTATGTTGCTCACCAACAATGTGGACAAGTTTCTGCCGACGGTGCTGAGCCGGTGTATTGTGCTGAATTTTAAGCCGGTAGAGCCGTTAGATATGATAGATTATCTGATGACGAATTTACAGGTAGACCAGGACAAGGCCCGGTTTTGTACGGATTTTGCACAGGGAAATCTGGGAAAGGCAGTACGGTTAGCCATTTCTCCCGATTACAACGAGATTCGGGAGGACAGCATACGGCTTTTGCGCTCTATTCCGGATATGGAGATGGAAGATATTATCCAGGCCGTAAAAAATATGGGAAAATATAAGCTGGATATTACGGATTACATAGATATTATGACCATGTGGTTTCGGGATATCCTGATGGTGAAGATATCCAATTCACCGAATAAGATTATTTTTAAAAAAGAATTTTCAGTGATGAAAAAGCAGGCAAGCCATACCTCCTATGAAGGATTGGAGGAGATTATCACCGCGCTGGACAAATTAAAGGTCCGGTTAGAGGCCAATGTCAATTTTGACATTGCCATGGAGTTAATGCTGCTTACAATAAAGGAGAATATACAATGACAGAAGTAATAGGTGTGCGTTTCCGTTCCAACGGAAAGATATATTTTTTTGCCCCCAACGGCATTGAATTGGAAACCGGAGATGCGGTTATCGTGGAGACCGCCAGGGGCGTAGAATTTGGAAAGGTCGTGTTAGGCAGACGGCAGATTAAAGACGAGGAGATTTCCTCTCCCCTTAAGCCGGTTATCCGCAAGGCTACAGAGCAGGATTACAGGCATTATGAGGAGAACAAGGAAAAATGCAAGGACGCCTATAAGATTTGTCTGGAAAAGATTGCCAAGCATGGTCTGGAGATGAAGCTGATTGATGTGGAGTATACCTTTGACAACAATAAGCTGCTCTTTTATTTTACCGCGGACGGGCGGATTGATTTCCGGGAGCTGGTAAAGGACTTAGCGGCAGTCTTTCGGACCAGAATCGAGCTTCGCCAGATTGGCGTGCGGGACGAGACAAAGATTATGGGCGGAATCGGTATCTGCGGAAGGGAGCTTTGCTGTCATAGTTATCTGTCAGACTTTGTTCCGGTATCGATTAAGATGGCTAAGGAGCAGAATCTTTCCCTAAATCCGTCCAAGATTTCCGGCGTGTGCGGGCGGCTGATGTGCTGTCTCAAAAATGAGCAGGAGACCTATGAGTACCTGAATGAAAAGCTGCCCAATGTGGGCGATTTTGTAAAGACCATTGACGGCTGCAAGGGAGAAGTCAGCAGTATCAGCGTTCTCCGCCAGAAGGTTAAGGTTATTGTGGAGCTGGAAAATGACGATAAGGAGATTCGGGAATATACGGTAGACGAATTAAAGTTCAAGCCAAAGAAGCGCCGGAAGAACGATAAGACCAATGATGATGAAGAATTAAGGGCGTTAGAGGCTTTGGAAAAACAGGAGTCCGGCTCTAAGATAGACTAGCTGCAGACGGGTTCTGAAGGAAAGGAAAACAGGACGCAGGAACAGGCGATGATATTAGAAGATGAGAGAATAGACGATTTGCAATGTAAGGGATACCAGATTATTCAGAAGCCGAAAGGCTTCTGTTTTGGTGTGGACGCCGTTCTGCTTTCGGATTTTGCGAAAGTCAGGAAAGGGCAGCGGGTATTAGACCTTTGTACCGGAGGCGGCGTCATTCCCATTTTACTGGCGGCAAAGACAGAGGGCGAAAGCTTCTGCGGTTTAGAGATACAGCCGGATTATGCGGATATGGCCTGTAGGAGCGTCAAGATGAACCATTTAGAGGACCGGGTGGAGATTGTCTGCGGAGATGTAAAAGAGGTTACAGGGCGATTTGCCCCGGCGTCGGTTCAGGTGGTAACGGTGAATCCGCCCTATATGACGGAACATCATGGACTTACCAATCTCCATGAGCCGAAGACCATTGCCAGACACGAGGTGCTGCTCTGCTTAGAGGATGTGGTCCGGGCGGCGGCTCATGTGCTGCCGGAGGGAGGCAGCTTTTTTATGATTCACAAGCCCTTCCGGCTGGCAGAGATTTTTGCGTGTATGAAGCAGTATCATATTGAGCCGAAGCGGATGCGGCTGGTGCATCCCTATGTGGACAAGGAGCCCACTATGGTGCTGATTGAGGGAACCAAGGGGGGACGGCCCCGTATAACGGTGGAGGCGCCCTTGATTGTCTATCAGGATAAGGGCATATACAGCGACGAGATTTTCCGCATTTACGGAAAGCGGTATTTATAGGAGAGGATTATGGCAGGCATGTTATATATCTGCGCCACGCCCATCGGCAATCTGGAGGATATCACCCTGCGGGTGCTGCGGGTGCTGCGGGAAGCGGATTTGATTGCGGCGGAGGACACCAGAAACAGCATAAAGCTGTTGAATCATTTTGACATAAAAACGCCCATGACCAGTTATCACGAATACAATAAGTACGACAAGGCGAAGGCGCTGGTACAGAAAATGGAAGCGGGGCTTAATGTGGCGTTGATTACAGACGCGGGTACGCCGGCGATTTCCGACCCGGGGGAGGAGCTGGTAAAGCAGTGCCATGAGGCGGGAATCGAAGTGACCTCTCTGCCAGGACCTTCCGCTTTTGTTACGGCGCTCACCCTGTCCGGCAGGCCGACGGGACGGTTCTGCTTTGAGGCGTTTCTTCCGTATGATAAAAGGGAAAGGGCGGCGGTATTGGAGGAGCTCAAAAGGGAAACCCGCACCATTATTCTCTACGAGGCGCCCCACAGATTAAAAAAGACATTGCAGGAGCTTTTCGATACCTTAGGAGACCGCCCGGTTTCCCTGTGCCGGGAGCTTACGAAAAAACATGAGGAAAATTTCCGCACGACCTTATCGGGAGCGATTGCGCATTATCAGCAGCAGGAGCCGAAGGGGGAGTTTGTTCTGGTCATCGAAGGCGCGAATCCCCAGGCGGTTAAGCAGGAGGCGCTTGGCGGTCTGCTCTCCATGAGTATCCCCGAACATGTGGAGTGGTATATGGAGCAGGGAATGGATAAGAAAGAGGCCATGAAACAGGCGGCGAAAGACCGGGGAGTGGGAAAGCGCGAAATCTATCAGGCGCTGTTGGAACAGTGAAACACAGGAGAGACAGCACAAGTCCCGGTATTTTAAATTAAAAACAGGCTTTTATAATAGGAAATTATGAAATATCCTGAAGAAGTTTTTGTAGTATATGAATTTCTAATTCCTGATTGTCGAGAAAATATTGTACATCAGATAAAATATTATCGCCGTTTCCTGCATTTTTCCGTTTCAGGCTGTCCTGTAGCAAATAGTCTAAGGGAACATTTAAAATATTGGAAATATCCACAAGCAAATCCAGACTGGGATGCGCCATGCCATGTTCCACATTACAAATATGCTGCTGTGAAAAATTAAGTTTTTGGGCCATTTGTTGTTGGGAGACATGCCGGTTAATTCTCGATTCCCGGATACGGGAACCCAATAATATGTAATCCATACAATTCCTCCTTAAATAACAAACAACAAGTAACTATAAATTTATTTTATCAGAGAGTTAAATGGAAAAAGTATTTTAATACAATAATCCATATTTTAATAAAAATATTGTTTTATTACGGGTTACACTTAAATACCCGAAAATAGACACAATACCAATTGTCCATTCTGACAAGAAAATTTCCATATTATGACAATATTTAAAATTTTTAATATATGCGTTGACTTTAAAAGAATTTCATGCTACTTTAAGGGTAACCACGGGATGTTTAATTCTAATCTATGATGCACAATTCTGGTATACCATAGAAAAAGGAGAGGATGTCTATGAAATCAACAGGAATTGTCAGACATCTGGATAATCTTGGCAGAGTAACATTGCCTATCGAACTGCGAAGGAGCTTATCCATCGATATCAAGGATCCGGTTGAAATATTTGTGGATGAGGATAAAGTTATATTGCGGAAACACGAACCGGCAGATATTTTCACAGGAAGTAAGGAAGACCTACTGGAATACCAGGGAAAGATGGTAAGCAGGAACACTATTAAGGAATTGATGAGACTGGCAGGATTTTCAGAAAATGCTAATCTATAAGGACATAATAAAAAGCAGTTTCCCCATACGGGAGACTGCTTTTTACTTACACAAATTTGTAACGATTCTCCCTTTTGGCAGATTTCCCCTTTCAGCAGATATCTTTCTATTATCCGGGAAAATATTCGTGGCTTACCGCCGAGGGGGAATCCTGTCCCTTCGTTCCTGACACGCGGTTTTTTAGAAATTTGCGGCCCGCCCGTCCGGCATAATGCACATGCGGAGAAGTGTCTGAGCACCGGGTTTGGGGTGCTGGGAAAACATCTTAAGCCACGCTTGCGCTCTGTTAAGAACGCAGCGGTACTAAGCGGAGGACATATAAACTTCCGATAACGATAATTTTCATGTCCTCCGCAAGTACCGGCGTTCTTAAAGGGGCTTTCGATGTTTCCCAGTCACCCCTTCCCGGTGCGAGTTCTTCGTGAGCATGTGCAAATAAATATGCCGGACGGGCGGGCCGCAAAATTTCTTAAAACCGAAACCAGTGCAGGAACGAAGGGACAGGATTCCCCTCGGCGGTGTCACAAAAAAAGGCGGATAATAGAAAGATATCCGCTGAAAGGGGGGACAACAAAATAGGGGAGAATCGTTACAAATTTTGTGTTCGGCTATTGACAGTAAAGATTTTGAAATATATACTAGGGATGATTGGCATTTTTATGAAGGCCAATGGGGAATTGTATTTCAACATTTTAAGAATGTGAAAAATAATAAATACAGGAGGATGTAACACATGGCAACAAAAGCAAATTACAAACTGGACGAAATTGGTGCTGGTAAGGTTGGTTTTTCCAAGACCCGTTCTATTATTGAGGCCGCTTTTTACGGCAACAATGTAGTAAAGGTTAATACGCTGAAGGAAGCCTATAATCTTGCTAAGAATTCACCGGGAACCATCGTAACAGATATGCCGGTTTACCGCGGTGAGGAATTTGGTCTGGATGCAGATGCAAAGGTATTGTTATTTAACGATGGCGCTGTTACCGGACGTTATGCAGCAGCCCGCCGGATTAAGGGTGAGCCTGGTGTAGATGATACCAAGTTAGATAAGGTAGTTATGGATGCAATTTACAAGACACGCTGGGAGACATTATATCATGCAACCTGTTTTGTAGGTCTGGATCCTGAGTTTATGGTAAAGGCACATTTGCTGATTCCGGAAGGGGAAGAGAACCTTCTTTATAACTGGATGCTTAATTTCCAGTATATGTCAGATGAGTATGTTAAGATGTACAAGGATTCCAAGCCGGTTGGCGATGGCAAAGAGCCGGATATCTACATTTTCTCTGATCCGCAGTGGACGCCGACGGAGAGCCCGGATGTAGACTATAGCTGCTTAAGCGATCCGCTTACTCTGTGCTATTTTGATACCAATCAGAACTGTGCGGCAATCCTTGGTATGAAATATTTTGGCGAGCATAAGAAAGGAACCTTGACTATGGCCTGGGCCATTGCAAACCGTAACGGTTATGCTTCCTGTCATGGCGGACAGAAGGAGTACACGCTGGAGGATGGTTCTAAGTTTGTTGCTTCCGTATACGGCTTGTCAGGCTCCGGTAAGTCAACGCTTACTCATGCAAAGCATGGCGGCAAGTATCCGGCAATCAAGGTGCTGCATGATGACGCATTTATTATTAACTCTGATACCTGTGCTTCCATTGCATTGGAGCCTACTTATTTTGATAAGACCGCAGACTATCCGACAGGCTGTCCGGATAACCAGTATCTGCTGACAGTGCAGAACTGTTCTGCAACCATGGACGAGGACGGCAAGATTCAGTTAGTTACTGAGGATATCCGTAACGGTAACGGCCGCGCCATCAAGTCCAAGTTATGGTCACCGAACCGGGTAGACAAGATTGACTCTCCGGTAAATGCAATTTTCTGGATTATGAAGGATCCGACCATTCCGCCGGTAGTAAAATTAAAAGGCGCAGCCCTTGCTTCCGTTATGGGTGCAACGCTGGCAACCAAGACCTCTACCGCAGAGCGTGTAAAGGCCGGTACGGATATGAATGCGCTTCGCATTGTTCCTTATGCAAACCCATTCAGAACCTATCCGCTGGTAAACGATTATGAGAAGTTCAAGAAGTTAGTGGAGGAGAAGAATGTAGACTGCTACATCATCAACACCGGTGACTTCATGGGCAAGAAATGTCAGCCTTCTGATACCTTAGGTATCTTAGAGGCCATTGTAGAAAAGAGAGCAGAGTTTAAGCAGTGGGGTCCGTTTGAGGATATCGAAATTATGGATTGGGAAGGCTTTACTCCGGACTTAAATGATGCAGACTATAAGAAGCAGTTAAAAGACGCTATGCAGAACCGTGTAGATGCAGTAGAGAAATTCGCTACCGACAAGGGCGGTTATGACAAGCTTCCGGACGAGGCAGTTGAAGCTCTTAAGAAGCTGGTAAATGCACTGTAAGATAACATAGTCAGTGCGGCAGGCAGAATCTAAGCTGTTGATACAAGACCACCGTTAGATTATCAGCGGTGGTCTTTTCTTATGGGAAAAGGGAGAGAATGGATCATGAGGAAAAGAATCGGTGTAATTATAATGTTTTTTTTACTGGCAGTTATATGCGGCAAACTGCCGGCGCAGGCAGCAGCCAAAAAGAAGCCCAAAACGGTTGAAGTAACCATCAGTGCGGCGGGAGACTGTACATTAGGCATTGATTCCCGTTATAACAACAGTTTTAATACCTATTACAATAAAAAAGGCTCCACTTATTTTCTGCAAAAGGTAAAAAAGATATTTAAGAAAGATGACGTTACCATTGTAAATTTTGAGGGGACACTGACCAATGCCACCAGCCGGGCAGACAAGAAATTTACCTTCAAGGGACCGGCTTCCTATGCAAATATTTTAAAAAAGGGTTCGGTAGAGGTGGTAAACCTTGCCAATAACCACAGTAAAGACTTTGGAACAAAAGGCTTTGAAGATACAAAAGCGGTATTAAAGAAAAATAAGATTCCCTACTGCCATTTTGGAACCATTGCTTATAAGAAGGTTAAGGGCGTCAGGATTGCATTTCTTGGGTTCAGCCAGTTAAGCGGCGTGTCGAAACAGCAGGTAAAGGAAGGCATACGGGCGGCGAAGAAAAAGAAGGCGGCTATTGTGGTTGTCAGCTTTCATTGGGGAATTGAGAAAGATTATTATCCCTCCGGCCAGCAAAAGACTATGGGGCGTTATGCCATTGAGGCGGGGGCGGACCTGGTGCTCGGACATCATCCGCATGTGCTGCAGGGGATTGAAAAATATAAAGGCAGGTATATTGTGTACAGTCTGGGAAATTTCTGCTTTGGCGGAAATATGAATCCGAATGACAAGGACACCATGATTTTTCAGCAGACCTTTTATGTGAAAAACGGGAAGCTGCAAAAGAAAAATGACGCCAGGGTAATTCCCTGTTCCTTATCATCTGTGTCGTATACGAACAATTATCAGCCCATACCGTTAAAAGGGAGCCGTAAATCCCGGCTGGTTAATAAGCTTAACCGGTTAAGCAGCGGTATGCACACCTCGGTCGGGAAAAACGGAAAATTAAAGTAAGCGCTGATGATTTTAAATACAGGCAGTCCTTCCGCAAACAAGCAGAAAATCCGAATAGGCTGTTGCATTTTCCGTATAAACTGATTATAATAATTTACGTTTGGAGATACTATTTTTACAAATCAGAAAATCAGGAGGGAATAAGCTATGGCACAGACAGTGAATAAAGATATGTTAATCGGAGAAATCATTACCATTGATCCGGGTAATGCGGCAATTCTTATGTCACATGGCATGCATTGTCCGGGATGCCCGTCAGCTCAGGGGGAGACCTTAGAGGAGGCGGCTCAGGTTCATGGAATGGACGTGGATACGCTGATTTCAGATATTAACGGATATCTTGCCAAGAAAGAGGCATAGAAAATATCAGATATTGGTAACATATTTTAACAAAAAACAAAGTGGAAAATATATTGGAAGAAATAAAACTGCCGACAGGAATACCTGTCGGCAGAAAAATTATATTCTTACATTGTCCGCTTGACGGAATAAGCCGTCTGTTAAATACTTGCTAAGGTCTGAATCGCATCCTTTTTGATAATTACCTTAAAATGCTCTGCGAAGTAATAAGGCATGGCATAATTGGCTTTGACCTTAGTGCCGTACTCGCTTAACAGGTTACATACCCTCTGGTAATTCTCCATGTCCTCTGACTGGTGGTTCACAATCAGGTAATAGTGATTGTCAAAGGGACTCTTATATAAAGAATTGTCATCCTGATAAATCGGCGCTACCATGACAGCGGCCTTGCTGATATCGTTAATGTTCTGGAACGAGAATACTCTGTAGTTCACTGTGTTGTTATCCTTTTTCTTCTCTTTTGCTTTCTCAGCCTTCTTTTTGGCAGCATTCTCCCGGATTGCCGCAGACAGCGGGATGAAGTTGGAGTTCTGGCTGGATTCGGACTGCTTCTTAGCCTGTTCGATATTCTCTACAATGTCAGAAATCGTCTCCATCAATGAGGCGGCGCTGTTAAACAGGTCTAAGCTGTCTTCGTCGGCGTCGTCATCGCTTTCCGCCGCAGCATCGTCATCGGAAACCTCAATGTCCGTATATTTGGAAAAGCGGGAAAAGCGGGTGTCTAATTCCTCCGGATCTTCTACCTTGGTTATGATTAAAATCAAGCAGTCCGGTGAAACGGGAATCGCTTCAATCATCAACGGAATGTCATTCACCTCAAATCCAAGCTCATCCGCAGCCTGTTCCATCATATCCCGAAAAAGCTCCTTTGCCTTGTCGGTTCCATAGGCTAATTCATTCAGAAGTAATTCCCTGTCCTGCAAATCGGCTTTGTTCAGCGTACAGCGAATCTGATTCTCGCTTAGTCGTTCTAACTTCATAGAATCATCTCCTTATTAAATACAATAACATATATATTGTTATTACAATAAAATCGTGAATGTTAAATATAACAATTATAAAATTGTGTCATTCACAATAGCACATTTTCATCGTAATTGCAAATGAAAAACAATTATATCTTACAAATAGTATATCGTTTTCCTTTGAAAAAATGATTAGTTATAAATGGCTGACTATGAAATATTCACTATGTATAGTTTATCACAAAATTAGGACAAGTAAAGTATTTCATAAAAAATACATAAATTTGAAACGGATTTTGCCAATTATGTCATATATTTCATATTTTTGAAATATATTTCATTCGTTTGTCACGGATTTCATAATTTACAAATTCGTGACACGAAAAGTTCAAAAAAATATAAGAATAGTTAATAGAAATTTAATTGCATTTCAAAATTTGCTTTAGTATAGTTTATGTAGAATTTCTTAATAGAGTTCGCTTAAAGCAAAATCCGGATTGCCCTATTATGCATAATTCTGTAATTTCCATATAGAGACCATATACTTCCGTGTTATACATCACTAATGCACAAATGGAGGAAGCGGTCAGGAAAAATTTTGACAAAGGAGGCGATGCAACCGAATACGGAAAGAGTGCAACAGATAAAATGAAATTTAGAGTACCGTCTCGGACGGGAAATCCAATAAGATATTAAATAATGTAATAGACATTATGTATGAGCAGGGGTGTATCCGGGAGCAGTTTGTGTTTCCCGGGCACCCTGTTTGCCGTTATCGGACATACCGGCAGATTCCTATGCTGATTGCATAAGCTAACTCTTTCTGGTAATTGGAGTCCGTAAGCTTCATGGTTTCATCGGGATTGGACAAAAAACCACATTCAATAATAATGGAAGGAACCGATGAATGTTTTAGCAGATAATAAGTGCCGGAAGCTTTAGCCTGCCTTGTGTTAGTCTCGTCAAATTGTAACAGGGATTCCTGTACCGTCTCCGCAAAGGCCTTTCCGGTTTCGCTGCCGGTAAAGTAGAAGGTCTGGGCGCCGTGCTGTCTGGTATCCGGATAGCTGTTCTGGTGGATGCTTACCACAAAGCCGGCATTTTTTTCCTTAAAAAAACGAATCCGGTTGTTTAGGTCGGAGGTTTTCTTCTTAGAGACATTTTCATCATAAAGTCCGCAGTCGGTTTCTCTTGTCAGGTAAACCGTATAATCCTGAGCAGTCAGATATTCTTTTAGAAAGAGCGCAATCTGGAGATTTACATTTTTTTCTTCAATTCCGTTGGCGCTGACCTTGCCCGGGTCCATACCGCCGTGTCCCACATCGATTACAATGACTTTTTGAGAGCGGGTGCTGGAAAAAGCAGGCAGTCCGTAACGGTTATATAAAGCAAGAACTGCTGCTGCAAAGAGCAGAAAACTTAAAAATATCATATAACGCTGTTTCATTGAAAATATCCTGTAACAACCCCTGTTATTTTAGGGTATGAAAAAAAGGAGGGCGGTATGACTTAAGGATTAGAAAATGTTGCGAATAAGGAAAAATCATGGTAAGATGAAAACAGTTAAGTGACCGCAAACAATGGAAGTGCGAAATGGAGATGTGAGTATTGATGAATAAGGTATGGGGAAACTGGAGAAGAAGGATTTTATTGTTGTGTCTGGCAATCGGCATGGCCGGAAATGTTACAGCACATGCAGGGGCAAAGCAGACGGGTACATTTGAGGGACACCCTGTCTTTGACAATGAAACCAGCAGCGTGGAAATTTCCGACGGAAAAGGAAGTACAATAACAAGACGGGGCGCAGTTTTTGCGCCGGCTTATGATCCCCGGGTGGGACATACGGTTTCCGCGGGTATAGAGGATCAGGGCGCCACCAATACCTGTTGGGCTTTTGCAAGTATTGCGGCTATGGAGAGCAACCTGATTAAAAAAGGCTATGAGAATGAAAGTGTAAATCTTTCCGAAAACCATTTGGCCTATTTTTTCTATAACCGGGTAAAGGATCCCGTGGGATACACAGATGGAGACGCCAATATTAATTCCGGTAATATATGGTATATGAACGGCGGAACCTTATATGGAACGGCGCTGGCTTTAAATACATGGAATGGGGTTGTCAGGGAGGCTGCCGGAGAGGATAATGCAAATGGAGAATATGTTCCGCGGGCATTACCGGCCCAGGATTGCTATAAGGGCGATTATCGGGTAATGAATACGTATTTTTATAATTATAGTGTGGACACGGTAAAGCAGGCGGTCATGGATTATGGCGCAGTTGCTTCCGGAATCTATATGGACAAAAATTATTTTAACCAGGAGAACGGAGCATACAACTGTACGACGGTAAATGGCAATCATGCCGTGACAATTGTCGGCTGGGATGATAATTATCCGGTTGATAACTTTAATGCTAATTGTAAACCTGTATCAGCGGGAGCCTGGATTGTGAAGAACAGCTATGGTCCTCAGGTGGGAGATAACGGATATCTTTATGTTTCCTATGAGGATAAGAGTTTACAGGAAATCGTGGCTTTTGATATGGCTCCGGCAGCACAGGCAGGAGCTAATAATTATCAGTATGACGGAAGTGCGAATCCGGCAACTGCCTTACAGTTGACTGGTATGGGTACTTTTGCCAATATGTTTAAGGTGGCGGGGTCCAATGCGGGCTGTAATGAGGTATTAAAGGCTGTCAGTGTGGAAGTGCTGACCACCAATGTAAACTATAGCTTGCAGGTGTATACCGGGGTTACCAGCAGCAGCAATCCCACCAAGGGAAAGAAGATGCTTGATGTTCCGCAGACGGGGGTACTTACGAATGCCGGTTATAACCGGATTGTATTGAATACGCCTATTACCCTGGCAGCGGGGGAAACGTATTCTGTTGTGCTCACCCTGAATGCGGGATATGGACAGATTCTGCAGATTGGAGCGGATTCTACTCTGGCGGCAGGCTGGGTACGGTTTGTAGCAAAGGTGGACAGCGGGCAGAGTTTTACATATTCCAATGGAAAATGGTATGACATGGGGGAAAGTACAGATGTACAGAAATTGCTTAAACAGAGGTTTGTAAGTAATTTCCGGATCAAGGCATACACAGATAACACCAGTGAAAAGACAACCTACAAGCTTAACACCAAGAATATAGGGATTTCCAAGGGAAGCTCCGCCAAGCTTACCCTTAATATCAATCCTTCTTCAGTGAAAAGAAAGGTTAATTGGTCATCTTCTAACAAGAAGATTGTAACCGTCAACAATAAGGGAAAAATAAAAGCAAAGGCATACGGAACGGCTACGATAAAAGCTAAATTTGTCGCAGGCAAAAAGACCAAAACCTTAAGCTGTAAGGTGACAGTGGGACCTTCTAAGGTCAAGAATTTTAAAGTAAAGGGCGGAAAGAAAAAGATAACGGTAACGTGGAAGAAGAACAGTGCTGCCAGCGGGTATGTTATCTATTATTCCGATAAAGAAAACGGCAAATTCAAAACCCTTGGCACAGTTACCAAGTCGGGAACCGTCCGGTTTAGTAAGGGCAAGCTGAAAAAAGGAACCTATTATGTAAAGATGTGTCCGTATGTGTCCAGAAACGGAAAGAAATTATATGGGAGCTATACGGCAGTGAAATCCGTGGAAGTTAAGTAGATATGAGCTTACAACAGGAAGAATCAGGGGATATACAAACCAATATAGTAGATGTAACAAAGGTACATATGTCAGAGGAGGCGGCATATGTACCTTTGTTGGGCGGCGCGGCACAATGCCTGAGAGAGGGCGGTCTGGTGGCTTTTCCCACAGAGACGGTCTATGGACTGGGCGCAGACGCCTTAAATGAAGACGCAGCGGGAAAAATCTATGCTGCCAAGGGCAGACCTTCGGATAATCCCTTGATTGTGCACATTGCAGAGGTTGCGGCGATGGACCGGCTTGCCTGTGTCAATGATATGGCCCGCCTGCTGGCGGAAAGCTTCTGGCCCGGTCCGCTTACCCTGGTGTTGCCGAAGAGGGAAATCGTGCCGGACAATACTACCGGAGGACTTAAGACGGTTGCCCTGCGGATGCCGGCTCATCCGGCGGCGTTAGCCCTAATCCGGCAGTCTGGCGTGTATGTGGCGGCGCCAAGCGCCAACATTTCCGGACGTCCTTCCCCTACGACTGCCGCTCATGTCATAGAGGATATGATGGGAAAAGCTGGGTATATTATAGATGGAGGACCGGTGGGAATCGGAATCGAATCCACCATAGTTGATGTGACCGGTGAAATTCCTGCCATACTTCGGCCCGGATATATCACAAAGGAAATGTTAGAGGCCGTTATCGGCAAAGTCATATATGATCCGGCAGTGGAAAGGCCGATGGAGGGCGTACCGCCCAAGGCGCCGGGCATGAAATATACCCATTACGCCCCCAAGGGAGAGCTGACTTTAGTGGAATTGTCAACGGATGATCAGCAGCAACGGGTAGTTCATAAACTCCGGGAACTGGCGGAAGAAAAGCGGCGGCAGGGTTTTCGTACCGGCATTATGGCGCCGAAAGAAACGCTTTCCTGCTATGAAGGCGCAGCGGATATTTTGGTCTGCGTGGGAGAGCGGAAGAACCAGGCAACGGTGGCCGCCGGCTTATATGCCGCCCTGCGGAAGTTTGACGAGGCGGATGTGGATTACATCTATGCGGAAAGCTTCCGGGGCGAGGGCGTATCTTACGCCATTATGAACCGGCTGTTAAAGGCAGCGGGACACAGAGTAATCAAAGTATGAAAGGCAGGAGAGCAAATGATAGCGTTAGGTTGTGACCATGGCGGATATTCTCTGATGCAGGAGGTAAAAGCGCATTTAGAGGAGAGAGGATTGGAATATAAGGATTTTGGATGTTATTCGGAGGAATCTGTGGATTATCCGATTTACGGGAAAAAGGCAGCGGAGGCGGTGGCGTCCGGCGAGTGTGAACGAGGAATCATTATCTGCGGTACCGGTATCGGAATCTCTATGGCAGCCAATAAGGTAAAGGGCGTCCGGGCGGCATTATGCCATGACTGTTTCAGCGCAGCGGCAACCAGAGAGCATAATGACGCTAACATGCTGGCTATGGGCGCAAGGGTAATCGGTCCGGGACTGGCTCTTAAGATTGTGGATATCTTTTTAGATACGGAGTTTTCCGGTGATGAGCGGCATGTGCGGCGGATTGCCATGATAGAAGATTAGAAAACGGGATATGTTTAATATGAAAGGGACTGTATTATGAAAATGTTGGCTTTAGTCAGTCAGCTTGCGATATCCATGCTGACGGCAATCTTAATCTGCGGCGGTATCGGCTACGCCATTGACGCTTATTTTCATACCAGTCTCTTTGTCTTTTTTCTTATATTAGGCGTGGCGGGGGGATATAAGACCTGCTATAATGTCGTCTGCAAGTTTCTTGGGAAGAAAAGTCTGTTTCGGGATAAGACAGACGGGAAATAGGGCTTCGCTCATTGATACAAAAAAAGCAAATGTTTCCTTGCTAAATGCTGGAAAAATTAGTATAATAAATGTGTTGTGTTTTTCCGGTTAAGGAATACAATATTTGGATATAGCTATACTGTTAAATGAGGTGTATAACATATGAAACAGGTTAAGGAGACATTGACCGGTTTTTTGTTGGGGATAGGAGTATATGCTCTGTTGGTAGAAGTGATAGGAATCTTTTTTTCAGAGAATCTTTTATCTTATACGCTCGGATTGCTGGCAGGTACGGTAATATCGGTTTTTCTCATTTTTCATATGGCAAAGACTCTGGATAAGGCGCTTGACATGCCGCAGGAGCAGGCGGCGAAGTATGTCAGGAAGCAGAGCTTTATCCGGCTGTTTATTATGCTGCTTGCCATGATTGCGGGGCTGGCGGTGGAATGGCTTAATTTTATTACGATAGTGTTAGGACTTTTGGGGCTTAAGCTGGGAGCGCTGATTGCACCTGTATTTTTAAAGCGGCTGTATCCCGAAAGCTTTTCAACTAAATAAAATTACAGAAAGGAAGGTGAAAGGATGGGTTATGGAATGATACCGATGCTGTTGGCGGCGGATAAAGAAGTGGATTTTTCCATTCATCATCTGCTGGGCTATAAGTTTATGGGGCAGACGGTATACATCACAACATCTCATGTGTGTATGTTCTTTGTGATTGCAACCATTATGATTTTTGCTTTAGTGGCAAGGCATAAGATGATGCATGCCAAAGAGATACCCACAGGCTTTCAGAATGTTGTGGAATTTATTGTGGAGACCTTGGATGGATTTGTTAATTCTTCTATGGGCGCCCATGGTAAGAAGTACATGAACTATGTTGGAACCTTGTTCTTGTTTGTACTTTTATCCAATATATCCGGTCTGTTCGGGTTAAGGCCCCCAACGGCGGACTACGGAACCACATTCAGTCTGGCGCTGATTACATTTGTTATGATTCAGTATAACAATATCAAGTATAATAAATTCGGCGCGATTACGGATTTGTTCCAGCCGATTTGGTTCCTGTTCCCGATTAATTTAATCGGAGAGATTGCCACGCCGGTTTCCATGTCATTGCGTCTTTTCGGTAATGTCATGGCGGGTACGGTAATGATGGCGTTATATTATGGGTTGCTGCCAATATTTGCCAAGCTGGGTATTCCGGCGGCGCTGCATGTGTATTTCGACCTGTTTTCAGGAGCAATACAGGCCTATGTATTTTCAATGTTGACCATGGTATTTGTAACCCAGAAAATAGAAGGCTGATATTTTATGATATAGAGGCAAATCTTCAAACAAACATTTTATGAATATTATTTAAATGGAGGTATAGTTTTATGGAAAACATTACAAACGAAGGTTTAATTTTAGCTTGTTCAACAATTGGTGCCGGTTTGGCTATGATCGCCGGTATCGGACCTGGTGTTGGTCAGGGTTATGCCGCTGGTCAGGGTGCAGCAGCGGTAGGCCGGAATCCGGGAGCAAAGGGCGATATCATGTCCACCATGCTTTTAGGACAGGCGGTAGCAGAGACAACCGGTCTTTACGGTTTGGTTGTAGCCCTTCTGTTAATGTATGGTAATCCGATGTTATCCAGATTCTTAAAGCTGTAATCAGTGTGGGATAAGAATTTGGTGAAAGGAGGATAGCTCTTTGATGAACACGATATTAGGACTTGCCGGACAGACCATGTTGTTGACCGAGAGCCATATTTTTGAATTAAATGCTCAGCTGATTAATGATGTGATTATTCAGGCAATTGCGATATTTATCCTCTTCTTCTTCCTTTCTAATATTCTGTTTGAACCGGTAAAGAAGGTTCTGCAAAACAGAACGGAAAAGATTAAAAACGATATCGAATCTGCGGCAAAGGACAAAGAGGACGCCGCGGCGATGAAGGCAGAGTATGATGAGAAATTAAAATCCATCGACAAAGAAAGAGAAGAAATATTAGCGGCAGCCCGCAAAAAGGCTCAGCAGCGGGAGGCGGAGATTGTGGAAGAGGCAAATGCAGAGGCCGCAAGGATATTGAACCGGGCCAATCAGGAAATTGAGCTGGAAAAGAGCAAGGTTTCTGATGATATGCGCAAGGAGATTGTAAGAGTGGCAACTGCTATGGCTGCGAAGATTATCGAGCAGCAGATTGATGAGAGCAAACAGGACGCTTTAATTGAAGATACTTTGAAGGAAATGGGTGGTAGTACATGGCTAAGCAGGTAAGTAAAACCTATGGAAGTGCACTTTTCGAGGTGGCCATGGAAAGCGGCAAGCCGGACGCCATTTTAGAAGAGGTACTTTTTGTAAAGCAGACATTTTTGGAAAATGAGGCTTTGGGAAAGCTGCTGCTCCATCCCAATATTGAAAAGGAAGAGAAGATTCAGGTCATTGAGAATATCTATAAGGGTAAGGTATCGGATGAGATTACGGGCCTTATGGTTATGTTGATTGACAAGGGCCATTTGAAGGACTTCATTCCGGTTTTCGATTATGTGATTTCTGCCATTAAGGAGGAAAAGGGCATTGGCGTTGCCTACATTTCTTCCGCAGTAGAATTAAGCAAGGCGCAGAAAGACAAAATAGAGCAAAAGCTTTTAGAGACCACAAAGTATCAGGAGATAGAGGGAGTCTATCGGGTGGATAGCAGTTTGATTGGCGGACTGGTAATCCGCATTGCTGATACAGTGGTGGACAGCAGTTTACAGACACAAATTGCGAAATTATCAAAATCTCTGCTGTAAAGCAGACAGGCCGCTTCTATGCATGAGGCCGGCCAAAGAAAATATAACAGAGAGAAGGTGCTAATTTTCTATGAATTTAAAACCAGAAGAAATTAGTTCTGTGATTAAAGAGCAGATTAAGAATTATTCTAAGGAATTAGAGACCTCCGAAGTTGGTACTGTTATTCAGGTAGCGGACGGCATTGCCCGCGTGCATGGTCTGGAAAAGGCAATGCAGGGCGAATTGTTAGAGTTCCCGGGTGAAGTTTACGGAATGGTAATGAACTTAGAGGAAGATAATGTAGGTGCCGTACTGTTAGGTGCAAATAAAAATATCAACGAAGGAGATACCGTTAAGACTACCGGACGGGTGGTTGAGGTTCCGGTTGGCGACGCCATGCTTGGTCGTGTCGTCAATGCATTGGGACAGCCCATCGACGGAAAAGGGCCGATTCAGTCCGACAAGACAAGGCCTATTGAGAGAGTGGCGTCCGGTGTTATTTCCCGTAAATCTGTAGATACGCCGTTGCAGACCGGTATTAAGGCGATTGACGCCATGGTGCCAATCGGCAGGGGCCAGAGAGAGTTAATTATCGGTGACCGTCAGACAGGTAAGACAGCCATCGCCATTGATACCATTATCAATCAGAAGGGACAGGGCGTGAACTGTATCTATGTTGCAATCGGACAGAAAGCGTCTACCGTTGCCAACATTGTGAAGTCCTTGTCTGAGTATGGGGCAATGGATTATACCACAGTTGTGGCTTCTACAGCGTCAGAGCTGGCACCGTTACAGTATATTGCGCCATATGCAGGATGTGCGATTGGCGAGGAATGGATGGAAAGCGGAAAAGATGTTCTGATTATCTATGATGATTTGAGCAAGCATGCAACGGCTTACCGTACCCTTTCTTTACTGCTGCGTCGTCCGCCGGGACGTGAGGCATATCCCGGTGATGTATTCTATCTGCATTCCAGACTGTTGGAGCGCGCGGCAAAGTTAAATGACGAGTTGGGCGGAGGTTCCTTAACGGCGCTGCCGATTATTGAAACGCAGGCGGGAGATGTATCCGCATACATTCCGACCAATGTTATTTCCATTACGGACGGTCAGATTTATCTGGAGACAGAGATGTTTAACGCAGGTTTCCGTCCGGCGATTAACGCAGGTCTTTCCGTATCGCGTGTGGGTGGCGCGGCGCAGATTGGAGCCATGAAGAAGATTGCGGCGCCTATCCGTACAGAGTTAGCCCAGTACAGGGAGTTGGCAGCCTTTTCCCAGTTTGGTTCAGAGTTGGACGCAGATACCAAGGAGCGTTTGGCGCAGGGCGAGCGGATTAAGGAAATGTTAAAGCAGCCCCAATATAAGCCGATGCCGGTAGAGCAGCAGGTCGTAATTATCTATGCGGCAACCAAGCGGTATCTGTTAGATGTGCCGGTAGATGAAATCCTTGATTTTGAAAAGGGTCTGTTTGAGTTTGTGGATACCCAGTATCCGGAAATCTTCCGCAAGATTCGCGAAGTGAAGAAATTGACAGACGAGATTGAGAGCCAGTTAGACGAGGCAATCACCGCTTATAAGAATCAGCGATAAGTAGTGCAGGAAAGATAGAAAGAGGTGATATGTCGTGGCTTCCATGAGAGATATAAAAAGACGGAGAGAAAGCGTTGCCAGTACCGGTCAGATAACCAAGGCGATGAAGTTAGTCTCTACCGTTAAACTTCAGAAGGCAAAAGCCAGGGCAGAGAGCAATAAACCTTATTTTACCATGTTGTATGACACCATTTGTTCCGTTCTTGCCAGAACCGGCAAGATAGACCACAGGTATTTAAAGGATAACGGTTCTGCAAGAAAGGCGGTCTTAGTGCTGACCTCAAACCGGGGCCTTGCCGGCGGATACAATAACAACATTGTAAAAGAGGTGGCGGCGCAGTTTACGCCGGAGGATACAGATATCTATGCACTGGGTAAAAAAGGTCTGGAAGGGCTTTCCAGAAAGGGATACCACATTGTAGAGGATTATTCGGAGGTAATGAACGATCCCTTATATGCAGACGCCATTCATATTGGCAAGAATGTGCTTGCCAGCTATGAAAACGGACAGGTGGGTGAAATCTATCTGGCATATACGAATTTTAAGAACACTGTGGTGCAGGAGCCCAAATTAATTAAACTTTTGCCTATTGATGTGGAAGAAATCATGAAGGATGTGGAGATTGATGTTTTGACGCCAATGAATTATGAGCCGGAGGCGGACGACGCATTGGACATGATTATTCCGAAATATATGAACAATATTATTTACGGCGCATTTGTGGAGGCAGTTGCCAGTGAGAACGGCGCCCGTATGCAGGCAATGGATTCCGCAACCAAGAATGCGGAGGATATGATTGCAGATTTGTCCCTGAAATATAACCGGGCCCGTCAGGGTTCCATTACGCAGGAGCTGACGGAGATTATCGCCGGTGCAGAGGCAATCTCGTAGTAACCAAAGGGTGATTGCAAACTTTTCTTAACCTGATGAGAGACACTTTGCAGCCGCCTAAGAAAATATAAATGAAATAAGGAGAAAATATATGGCAGAGAAGAATGTCGGTAAGATTACCCAGATTATCGGCGCCGTATTGGACATTAAGTTCAGCGAGGGAAAACTTCCTGAGATTAATGATGCGATTACCATTGCAACCAATAACGGCGGGGAATTGACCGTAGAGGTTTCCCAGCATTTGGGTGATGATACAGTTAAATGTATTGCTATGGGCCCGACAGATGGTTTGGTTCGTGGCATGGAGGCTGTGGCTACCGGTGCACCGATTACAGTACCGGTAGGTGAAAATACACTGGGCCGTATGTTCAATGTATTAGGACAGCCCATTGACAACAAACCGGCTCCTGATTGCAAAGAGCATTTTCCGATTCACAGGAAAGCTCCGGCATTTTCAGAGCAGGCCACAGACACAGAGATTTTGGAGACGGGTATCAAGGTTGTTGATTTGCTTTGTCCTTACCAGAAGGGTGGTAAGATCGGACTGTTCGGCGGCGCCGGCGTAGGCAAGACGGTGCTGATTCAGGAGTTGATTCGTAACATTGCAACAGAGCATGGCGGGTATTCGGTATTTACCGGAGTTGGAGAGCGTACCAGAGAGGGTAACGACCTTTATCATGAAATGCAGGAATCCGGCGTTATCAATAAGACGACCATGGTATTCGGTCAGATGAACGAGCCGCCCGGAGCGAGAATGAGAGTAGGTCTTACAGGACTTACGATGGCAGAATACTTCCGGGATCAGGGTGGTAAAGATGTGCTGTTATTCATTGATAACATTTTCCGTTTTACCCAGGCAGGTTCCGAGGTATCTGCGCTGTTAGGGCGCGTGCCTTCCGCAGTGGGTTACCAGCCTACCTTACAGACCGAGATGGGCGCTTTGCAGGAGCGTATTACATCTACCAAGAACGGTTCCATTACCTCCGTTCAGGCGGTATATGTACCGGCGGACGACTTGACGGATCCGGCTCCGGCTACGACATTTGCCCATTTGGACGCAACCACAGTGCTTTCCCGTTCTATCGTGGAGTTAGGTATCTATCCGGCGGTTGATCCGTTGGAGTCTACCTCCAGAATACTGGATCCGAAGATTGTAGGAGAGGAACATTATCAGGTTGCCCGTGGCGTTCAGGAGATTTTGCAGAAGTATAAAGAGCTTCAGGATATCATTGCAATTCTGGGTATGGACGAGCTTTCTGAAGAAGATAAGCTGGTGGTATCCAGAGCAAGAAAGATACAGAGATTCCTGTCACAGCCGTTCTTCGTGGCAGAGCAGTTTACCGGCACGAGCGGTAAATATGTTCCTGTGGCAGAGACAATCCGCGGATTTAAGGAGATTATCGAGGGCAAGCATGATGATGTGCCGGAGGGATATTTCTTAAATGCAGGAAGCATTGATGATGTGCTGGCAAAGGTGAAATAATTAAGTAGTTGAGCTGAGGAGAGTACGCATGGCAGATAGTATGAAATTAAAGATCGTTGCCCCGGAGCGTATATTCTACGAGGGAGAATCCTCTTTTCTGGAATTTACGACCACAGAGGGCGATATGGGTATCTATCCGAATCATATTCCGTTGACAGCAATTATTGCACCGGGTATCCTGCGGATTCATGAAAATGATACCATTAAGGAAGCCGCACTGATGTCGGGATTTATCGAGATTCTTCAGGATTCCGTTACCATATTGGCGGAGAGCGTGGAATGGCCGGATGAGATTGACGCCAACCGGGCAAAGGAAGCGGAGATTCGCGCCAGAAGACGGATTGAAGAGGGATCGGGAATTGATATGAACCGTGCAGAATTGGCACTGAAGAGATCACTGGTCCGCCAGCGGCTGAAACATATATAAAAAAACAAACCTCCGGATTGTATGTACAGTCCGGAGGTTGTTGTCTGTCAGGGAATCAAAAAATTGTCCGCCAATTACTTGGCGTCCTTCTGCCAAAGCTGCAAGGTCTTAATAATCTTCTCCCGCTCATCAAAGGAGAAGGTACGAAATACCCGGATTAATTCTTCGTTCAATAAGATATCCCGCTTGTCCGGATTGGTGCTGCCCTCGCCGACATTCAGCAGGGTGTCGATAGTTACATTGCAAATCTTGGAATAGTAAGATAACATCTTTAAGTTGAGCTTAGCGCGGTTGTTCTCTACATTGCTGACAAAGCCAATGGTGCAGCCTAATTCCTGCGCCACCTGTTCCTGGGTAATTCCCCGTTCATTTCTCAGGCGTTTCATGTTCGCGCCGATTAACTGAAAATCTAACTCGTTCATAGTAAGTCCTCCTATCTTGCCTAGTATACCGGATAAGACAATCGTATATTAATGGCTATATTATAATATATTTTCGTTGAAATGGCAAGCATTATTTCTCATAATTTAAAAAACTTTTCTTGTCATGCAGAATTTGATAAAATATCATAAAAGCAAAAAAACGTTTGCAGAAATGTTTTTACAAGGACGATTGGAAGGGACGGAAATGATGAAAAGACGGGTATGGTATCTCATTTTATGCATATTGTTTGGATGCAGTTTGTTCGGGTGTACGGTTGCTGCGCCTACGGAAGGCGGAGAAGTTATTGAAAGCCGGGGAGAGGAATATTCCGGCGGGGATGCGGAGGCCGGATTCGGGAAGGGCGCGGCTGATTCCGGCGAAGATGCGGAAACTGGATTTGGGAAGGGCGCGGCTGATTCCGGCGAAGATGCGGAGACCGGATTCGGGAAGGGCGCAGATGCTGTCTCCGGGAGTGGCGCAGAGCAAGGGGATTCTGCCGGCTCGCAGGGGGAAAATCCGGCGGCTGATTTACAGGGAGATACCTTAGAGGTACACTATCTGGATGTGGGCCAGGGGGACGCCATAGTAATTCGTCAGGGAGATTCCGCCATGCTGATTGATGCGGGCGATAACAGCAAGGGAACTGCCGTCTGGTCTTATCTGTTAAGCCAGAATATAGACCATTTGGATTATGCGGTGGGAACCCACCCAGACGCAGACCATATCGGCGGATTGGATGTGGTGTTATATAAGACGGATTGCAATTTGGTGTTACTGCCGGAGATACAGAAGGATACCCGGACATGTGAAGAATTGCTAGAGACGATAGAGGAGCGGGGACAGAGCAGCTTAACGCCGGAGCTTGGGCAGATTTTTCAGTTGGGGAAGGCTCAGTTTCAGGTGTTGACGGATACCGAAAAGGATTATGGGGACAATACCAATGATTATTCAATCGCCCTGCGGCTTACCTTTGGGGGCAGTCATTTTCTGTTCACCGGGGACGGGGAGACGGCTGCGGAGGCGGATATGCTGCAAAGCGGCCTGCCGCTACAGGCAGATGTGTATAAGGCATCCCACCACGGGGCGGATACCGCCAATACGGAGGCTTTTTTGGAGGCGGTAAACCCTGAGTTCTGTGTGATTAGCTGCGGGGAGGGCAATAGCTATGGGCATCCCAGGGCGGCAGTATTGAACCGTCTGCGCGCCATGGGAGTAAAGGTGTTCCGCACCGATGAACAGGGTACAATCGTGGCTGTGTCCGACGGGGAACAGATTACCTTTAATACCAGTCCTTCCGATAGCTGGAAAGTGGGAGAGCCTGTGGGGAGCGCTGCAAGCCCGGAAAGCTCTTCTGTGGCAGCGGACGCAAACGGCAGCGGCGCCGCCGTTACCTACATCTTAAATACCGGCACCAAAAAATTCCATTTGCCGGATTGTCCCTCTGTTGCCAAAATGGCGGATAAAAACAAACAAAAGTCCGGTCAATCCAGGGAGGAATTGATTTCGGAAGGGTATGAGCCCTGTAAAAATTGTAATCCGTGATGTTATTTTATATAGGGTATGATTTCTGTTATGAACCGTTCTAATACCTTTAACTGAGAATGGCTGAGAGAGTTGAGTTTTGGCTGTAATTCGGCCAAAAGGTCTGTTTGGTCAATGTGCTCTTGCGTATCGATTTCAATAATATCATTTACTTCTATGTTAAAAAGTTTACAAATCTGAATGATTTTTTCTATGGTAAAATTGCGTTCTCCCCGCTCAAGCTGGGCATAGTATTGGGTATCTAAATATAATTGCCCGGCAAGCTCTTCCTGTGTCATATTATTTAGCAGACGGTATTTTTTTATGTTTTGTGAAATGGAATTATTATAGGATTTTTTCATTCATAAATACCTCCTCATACTAAAGTTAGCCGATTTTTATATAAATGTTAATGTATATATATGCTATATATAGTATTGCAAATTGCTATATGTTTATGTATAATAATACAAAATGGTCTGAGAACCGGAGCAATGCAGTTGCCAAAAGACAACAAAGCTAAATTATTATTTATTAGGAGGTTGGTAAGTATGAGGAGACATTTGAAACTGTTATTGACAGTGCTGTTGGTCGGCGTCCTTATGTACGGCGGAGACGCAGGAAAATGTAGGGCGGCGGAAGTAGAGACTATTAATGGCTGTACATATGACTTTGATGAGACAACGGGAACCCTGACAGTATCAGGGGAGGGTACAGTAGGCCAAATGAGCAATTGGGAAGATTATAAAAGCCTTGTTAAAAAGATAGTTATTGAGGAAGGGATAACAGAAATAGGAGATGGTGGCGTTGGAAGTGGTGCCTTTGCTGGTTGTGAAAAAATAGAATCTATAACGTTGCCGGACGGATTAAAAAAAATTGGTAGAAGTGCTTTTTGGGGATGCAAGAATTTGGAAGAAATAACAATACCTAAGCAGGTCACAGAAATAGAAGATTATGTCTTTTATAGTTGTGAGAGTTTAAAGGAGATAACAATACTTGGTGAAGTAACCAAAATAGGAGCGGGCGCCTTTGGTGGTTGCGAGAGTTTGGGAAATATACCAATACCACCTACAGTAACAGAAATAGGAGATTATGCCTTTGGAGGTTGTGAAAAAATAGAATCTATAACGTTGCCGGACGGATTAAAAAAAATTGGTAGAAGTGCTTTTGCAGGATGCAAGAATTTGGAAGAAATAACAATACCTAAGCAGGTCACAGAAATAGAAGATTATGTCTTTGATAAGTGTACGAGTTTAAGGGAGATAACAATACTTGGTGAAGTAACCAAAATAGGAGCGGACGCCTTTAGCGGTTGCGAGAGTTTGGGAAATATACCAATACCACCTACAGTAACAGAAATAGGAAGTTGTGCCTTTGCTAGTTGTAGAAAAATAGAATCTATAACGTTGCCGGACGGATTAGAAAAAATAGGAACCGAAGCCTTTTTTGACTGCAGGAATTTGGAAGAAATAACAATACCTGAAACGGTAACGGAAATAGGAGATATGGTCTTTTGGGGTTGTACGGGATTGAAAAATATAGTCCTACCAGATACAGTAACGGAGATAGGGACCCTTTTCTTTGCTGGGTGTGAAGAAATAGAATCTATAATGTTGCCGAAAGAATTAAGAATAATTGGTAGCGGTGCTTTTTCGGGATGCAAGAATTTGAAAGAAATAACAATACCTGAAACGGTAACGGAAATAGGAGATTATGCTTTTAATGAATGTTCTAGTTTAGAAAGGATAACAATATCTAATGGATTAACGAAAATAGGAGATGGCGCCTTTTCTTCTCATAGTGCATCGCAAATAATCTTACCGGCGTCTTTACATGATATTGGTAAGGGTGCTTTTGATGCGGTGTCGGGAAAAGATTTTTTGATAGGTTGTAGCAACGAAGACCAGATATTTTACTGTCAAAAAAATAATTATAATTATGTAGATATGTCAAAACCGATTGACCTAAGCAAGGGAGAATTGACAGGTATAGAAAAATATTATGCTTATACGGGAGAAGCAATTGAACCGGAAATTCAGGTAACTTGCAAATTTTCCAATGGGCAAACGGAACAGGATATTATTTTATGCGAGGGAAGGGATTATGAAGTAGAATATTCTAACAATACGGAGTGTGGGACAGCAACGGTTAAGGTGACAGGCATAGGAATTTATACGGGAACATTAACCGGTGACTTTAAGATATATAAGGATATTACTTCTTACACAGTCAAGCTGCAATATAATGAGATAGTATACGACGGTTCAGAAAAACGCCCAAGTATAACTGTTTCTGACGATAAGGGAAATCCATTGAAGGAAGGAACGGATTATGACGCTGTTTATCAGAATAATATTCATCCGGGACAGGCAACGGTCATCATAACAGGAAAGGGTATATACAAGGGAACGACAACCGCTGCTTATACAATTCGCGGCATATCGATTGAATCGGCGCAGGTAACGTTGGATGAAACTATTTTTACTTATGACGGTTCAGAGAAAAAACCTCATGTTACAGTGACCTTGCAGGGAAAGGTTTTGACAGAGAACGTAGATTATGTTGTAAGCTATCAGAATAATATTTTGGTTGGAACGGCCTGTGTGGTGATTCAAGGAATAGGGGATTATGAAGGCGGCGTCCAGATGAGCTACAACATACTTCCCGGCGGCGACGGTGCACCGGCAGTATATGATAAGGACGATACTTTGATTAGCGGCGATTTAATTTATACCATTACAGATGATGAGGAGGTAGAGGTTGCCGGAATTGCGGATAAAAATTTAAAGAAGCTGGTAATTCCGGGTACGGTGGACGCAGAAGGGAAGGCGTACAAAGTAACATCCGTGGGGCAAAAAGCATTTTATAAAAACAATAAGTTGCAGTCGGTTGTAATCGGTAACAATGTTGCAAGTATTGAAGATTATGCATTTTACGGATGTAAGAATGTTAAGAGCATAAAAATGGGAAAATCCGTAGAAATAATCGGCGCGTCAGCGTTTCGTAAGTGTACCAAATTGACATCTATCGTTTTGCCGAAAAGCATAGATAAATTAGGAAAAAATGCATTTTACGGGTGCAAGAAATTAAAGAGTATTACAATCAATGCCAATAGCGTTATTGATATTTCCGCCAATGCGGTAAAGGGCATTTCCAAGAAAGCGGTAATCAAGGTACCGAAGAAACTCGTAAAAGGTTATCAGAAGGAGTTAAAGGGAAACACCGGTTATAAGAAGACAATGAAAATTAAGAAGAAATAGGATTTTCAGAGCAAAGCGCAACAGGTAAAGCAATGTAATCGTTTGAAACAGAGCGCATAATAAAAAGGAGTCAGCCATTCTTTGTTGAATGGCAGGCTCCTTTTGTAATGCATGGTATTATAGTTTCGGTTATGTTATTTCTGTTATTCGGCGGGTTGTTCTTCTCCTGCAGTTTCTTCTGCAGCGGGTTGTTCGCCTTCAGGGGTTCCCTCTACAGCGGGCTGTTCGCCTTCGGAAGTTTCTTCTGCGGGAGGCTGCTCACCTTCAGGGGTTTCCTCTCCGGAAGTTTCTTCTGCGGCGGGCTGTCCGTCCTCGGAAGTTTCCTCTCCGGCTGTCGGATTTTCCCGGATATAGAGCATGGCCTTGTCAATCTTTAAGAAATCTTCGTCAGAGATATAATAATAATCGTCGGAGGGCTGGATAGGAATCTCTAAAGTAACCGGATCCATATAGCCGGGGTTATCCACGGTACTCTTTAAAATCTCTATAATTCCCTCGGCAAACTCCGCCTCGTAATCTTCTTCTGTCGTATTGTTGTAATCGCCCTCGTCGACTTTGGCGTTAAAGCCTTCAATATAAGCCACCACCTGGTCGTAAGTAGTCTCTAAGGTGTCGAGGGGGTAGACGGTCAGTTCTAACACATAGCTGTCTTTTTCATCATCATGCACCACATCAGCCACCTCATATTTGGCGTTGGCAAATATGGACTGAGCCAGATAATAAAATTCGGAGAGAATGGTGCCGTCGTCCACTTCCTTTACCCCGTAATAGCTCATCAGATTGTGAGCCTGATAATCCATGTTAGCTACATAGACGGCCTCGGCGTCGCTTTGGGACACGCCGGTTAAGGTCATGTAGTCCTTGGAAATATTCTTATAGTTAATGTCTAACAGACTGGTGGCATAACGGGAATATACCTTGGCTCTGCTGTCAAACAGGGCGCAGCCCGTCAGGGTAATAATCATTGTGCTTACAATAAGCAGCACGGATAGTTTCTTCATGGCACTTTTCATAAATGTACCCTCCTACAATATAAGATAACCGGTTGGGATAATATTATGTGTAATATTTCATTGATACCCAATATATATTCTGTCAGCTAAGCCTGTCAAAGCGACAGATATACTTGCATTGTGATTATATCACATTTTATGGGGGGTGTCTATTGCTGAAATGATTGTGCCATCAGAATTTTTATAGTATACTACAGGCAATAGCCGTATGCGCTGCAGAGGAAGGACAGGAGAAGAAGAAAATGAAAATATTTGATACTCATGCCCATTATGATGATGAGGCTTTTGACGGAGAGAGGGAAACACTTTTGGGGCAGATGCACAGGGAAGGGGTGGAGACCATTGTCAATATCGGATGCTCCATGGATAATTCCCGGCAGATTGTCAAATGGATTAAGGACTATGATTTCCTGTATGGAACGGTAGGGGTACACCCTTCGGATATAGAAGAGCTACAGGAAAAAGATATGGAGGAGCTTGCCGGTCTTTCCCAAGACAAGGACATTGTTGCCATCGGGGAGATTGGGCTTGATTACCATTATGGCAGCGACAATAAGGAGATACAGAAACACTGGTTTTCCAGACAGTTAGAGGTGGCTTTGGCGCAAGGGCTGCCGGTGGTTATTCACAGCCGGGAGGCGGCGAAGGATACATTGGATATAATGAAAGGGATACACAAGGGAGAAGGGGGAGGCGTGATTCACTGTTTTTCCTACGGCGTAGACATGGCGAGGGAGTATCTCAATATGGGGTATTACATTGGAATCGGCGGGGTGCTGACCTTTAAAAATGCCAGAAAATTAAAGGAGGTTGCCGCCTATGCTCCCATGGAGCAGCTTGTGTTGGAGACGGACGCGCCCTATCTGGCTCCCGTACCCTACCGGGGAAAGCGGAACTGTTCCCTATACCTGTCCCGGGTGGCGGAGGAACTGGCGGCTATTAAGAATCTGCCGGTATCTGAGATTTATGAGATTACCTTTGAAAACGCCAGACGGCTTTATCGTCTGGATTGAGGAGAAAGTATGGAAAAATTAAGCAATCCCCAGGTCACCATTGAGACCATTAAAAAATATGATTTTGCCTTTCAGAAGAAATTCGGACAGAATTTTCTGATTGACGGCCATGTGATACATAAGATTCTTGCAGCCGCAGAAGTAACCGGAGAGGATTTCGTTTTGGAGATTGGCCCCGGTATCGGAACCATGACACAATATCTGGCGGAGGCGGCAAGAGAGGTAGTCGCCGTAGAGATTGACAAGATGCTGATTCCCATTTTGCAGGACACCTTACAGGGTTATGATAATGTCACTATTATGAACGAGGATATTTTAAAGGTGGATATCCGGGCTTTGGCAGAGGAGAAAAATGGCGGAAAGCCGATAAAAGTGGTAGCCAATCTGCCCTATTATATTACCACCCCTATTATTATGGGCCTTTTTGAGAATCATGTGCCGCTTTATAATATGACGGTCATGGTGCAAAAGGAGGTGGCCGGGCGGATGCAGGCGGCTCCCGGCACAAAGGAGTATGGCGCTCTTTCCCTGGCAGTACAGTATTATGCGGACACTTATATTGCCGCCAATGTGCCGCCGAATTGTTTTATTCCAAGGCCGAAGGTGGGCTCTGCGGTAATCCGGCTCAACGCCTGGCAGCAGCCGCCGGTTTCGGTGGAGGATGAAAAATTCATGTTTTCTCTTATCCGGGCCTCCTTTAACCAGCGGCGGAAGACCTTACAAAACAGTCTGGTAAACGGCGGAATTGCCGTTACCAAGGAGCAGATTGCGCAGGCGTTAGCGGAAATGAATCTGCCCGTTAGCGTCCGGGGAGAAAGCCTGACCTTAGAGCAGTTTGCCCGGCTGAGTAATCTGCTGAAGTCCTGATTTTTTTTCCCGAACGAAGGGAAATCAGGCATAATCTGTCCCATTCCTGCATACAATGTATTTAAAAAAGCCAGATAAAAGGAGTGTGAATGGGACAAGTGCAGAGCTATAAGAGGAAAATTACATATTTTTACCAGTATCACAACGGCAATGTGGGCGCCACGGCAGGATTTCTCAAGCTGGAAATCCGGGGAGACAGGGTTAAGATTATCATTAATATTCAGGAGCCGCCGGGATTACCCTACAAGGAGGCCGCCCTTTATTTTTATCATGAGGCGGGGGACCATTTATCGGCGGTGAAGGTCGGAACCGTTGAGAGCATGAGCGGCGTGCTGTCCTATCAGACAAGGACGGAGTGGCAGCAGCTTTTTGATACGGGACGGGACTTGTACACCTTTGACGGGGTGGCGGTAGTCTATAATGACAACCACTACTATATCGGAGATTTTAAGGATAAAGACCGCAGGGATTATGAGCTGATTAGGAAGGAGCCGAAGAAAAGTGAGGTGGCCCCGGCGTCTGCCGAAGGCAGCGGACGGGCGGAGGCTGTAAGATATGTTGAGGGAAGCCTTGGCAGGGAAAGCGCAGCGCATGGCAGAGAGGCGATTGCCGGAGAAGCAAAGTGGGAGAACAGCGTCGGGAACAGAACCGCAGATGTGCAAAAGGAGGGAACTGTCGGGAACGGAACCGCTGATGTGCAAAATGAGGAAAGCATCGGGAACAAAACCGCCAACGGGCAAAAGGCGGGAGACCAAGAGCCGCCGGTATCCATGCCGGAAAAAGCAGTGGATACGGAGACTGCCGGGGAAGCAAAGCGGGAGAACAGCGTCGGGAACGGAACCGTTGATGTGCAAAAGGAAGACAGCAGCAAGAGCGAAACCACCGACGGGCAAAAGGCGGGAAGTCAAAAACCGCCGGTATCCATGCCGGAAAAGAAAACGGATATGGAAGCTGCCGGAGAGCTTGCCATGGAGGCTCCGGCTGGCGCGCCGGATAAGGAAGACGTCTTTGAGAAGTGTGAAAACTGCCCTTATCAGAAAAAGAGAATGGCGCAGCTTGACGATTTGGACGCTTTTGAAAAAATGATAGCGGAATATCCCAAGCTGCCCATGTATGGAGCGACAGAGCTGTTTCAGTGCGTGCGGATTCATCCGAAGGATATCGGCAAGCTGGATATGCGCAACTGGAAATTAGGCGTCAACAGCTTTCTCACCCATGGTTATTACACGTACCAATATCTTCTGCTTGGAAAAATGCGGTTCGACGACGGTTCTGCGCGTCCCATTATCGGGGTGCCGGGCGTATTTTCCAACCGGGAGAAATATCTGGCCAATATGTTCGGCTTTGAACAGTTTATTCCTGTGAAAAAAGTGGGCGTTAAGACCGGAGAGTTTGGGTACTGGATTGTGGAAATCAGCACTGGTCTTCGATAAGGCTGTAGCGGAAATGGTCCCTATATTTCCCCATAACCTCTATACTCTGATATTCCAGCCCTTCAAACCGGAAGTTAAGCCGCTCTAGCAGTTTAATGGAGGGCAGGTTGTCCGGAGATACCCTGGCCTCGATCCGGTGGATTTTATAATTGGAAAACATGACGGGGATTGCGGCCCGGCAGGCTTCGGCGGCGAAGCCCTGCCCCTGGTGATCCCCGTCAATTTTATATCCTAAGGACGCTCTGGAAAATGGATCGTGCTCAATACGGGAAAAGTTCAGAGAGCCGATAATGGCGTCCGGCGAATCTTTCAGATAGATATAGTAACGCAGCGTTTTCCCTTTTATGATTTCCGAATATTCATATTGTACGGCGGCCTTCTGGTAGGCCAGAGTGTAGAAATTATCCGGTCTGGTAGGCTCAAACGGCTCAAAGCATGAGCGGTTCCTGGCATAAAAAGCCAGAATCTGCTCCGCCTTTGAGGAATCCTCTACCTGTAAAAGCAGCCGGTCTGTTGTAAGCTGAAATGACATACCCTGTTCTCCTTGCAATCCGTATGCGGTCATTTTATAATGAAACTACCCTGTGCATTGTCATTTATGCAAAAAGGGCTATTAGTATCATACATCAATCGGGAGAGAAGTACAATGACCAATGATGAGAAGTATATGAAACAGGCGATTAAGCAGGCCAAAAAAGCAGCCGCTGTCGGAGATGTGCCGATTGGCTGCGTAATTGTATATGAAAACCGGATTATTGCCAGAGGCTACAACAAGCGGAACGCGAAGAAGACGGCGTTAGCCCATGCGGAGCTGCTCGCCATAGAAAAAGCCTCCAAAAAGCTGGGGGACTGGCGGCTGGAGGATTGTACCATGTACATTACCTTAGAGCCATGCCAGATGTGCGCCGGCGCTATCGTTCAGGCACGGATACCGAAGGTGGTGGTGGGCGCCATGAACAAAAAAGCCGGGTGCGCCGGGTCTGTGCTGAATCTGTTTCAGGTTCCCGCCTTTAATCATCAGGTGGAGTTTGTGAACGGCGTATTGGAACAGGAGTGCTCGGAAATGCTTTCGGATTTCTTTAAAACCCTTCGCCGGGAGAAAGGCTAATCGCTTTCATTTATTAAAATTGCACAAAAACGGGCCCCGATTATTTTTTTGTATTTCTATGGAAAAAATGATATACTACAAAAAAGGCTTCGAAGGAGAAAAGAATTGTACGGTGTATTTGTGGGGATACAGATTGTAGGCATACTGCTAACCTTTGCCGCAATCGGTTTGATTATAGATATGGACGGCAGCAATGTACAGAAGATGATGGTCTGCTATATGATTGGCGTGCTGGTGCAAAGTTCCGGCAGCCTTTTTGAAGTGCTGTCAAAAGAGCCCGCAGAAGCGCTGGTGGCCATTAAACTTCAATATCTGGGCGCCGTATTTATTCCCTTATTTTTCAGTCAGTTTATCTATCTGTATTGTAACCAGAGGCAGCCCCGATACATATTTCAGATATTAGGCGTTGTAGATTTGCTGTCCCTTTTGCTGGTATGGACCTGCGATTATCATCACATGTTCTATAAGGTTATGGAGTTTGTGACGGAGGGCGACCACCCGCATTATGTATTTACTTATGGCTGGGGGTTCTGGATGTTTGTCTGGTTAGGGGCTTTGGTTCCGTTTGGCTTGTCCATACGGGTGCTGATCCGCTCTCTTTTAGAGGAGTATTATCAGCGGCGGAAGACCTTATATATCGTCTTTGTCGCGTTGGCGGCAGTTCCGGCTATAGCGCTTTTGCTGCGCGCGGGCCAGAAGTTTAAGGACTATGATGTGGTTCCCCCTACTCTGGCCATTGTGCTTTCCATGGTGGTAATTTTTGTCTGGAGCCGAAGAAATTATGACTTGAGCCGGGCAGCGGCGGAGACGGTTCTGCACGAGATTGAGGACGGCGTGATCTTTTTGGATGACGAGCAGAGAATTGCCGGGTACAACCCTGCGATTGAAGAAATTTTCTATGATTTGGACAAGCGGATGATTGGCAAGAAGGTCACAAAGATTCGGAATTTCCCGGAAGAGATTATGGTAGATGATGAGAACCGGGAGTTTGACTTAGATGACCGGCATTTTGAGGGGCACATTGAGTCAGTCAATGATGAGAAAGGGCATCTTTTGGGGTATGTGATTCTGATTTTTGACATTACCCAGAGAAAACGGCTGGTGATGGAAAGCATTGAGATGCGGGAAAAGGCGGAGGCGGCCAGCAAGGCAAAAAGTGAGTTCATGGCGGCCATGTCCCATGAGATGAGAACGCCGATGAACGCCATTGTGGGCTTTGCGGAGCTGATTAAAGAGGAGAGTCTGGGGCGTAAGGTTTACCAGTACGCCTGCGACATCAAGGAGGCTTCCGGGCGGCTTTTGGAGATGTTCAACGATATCTGGGATATCTCCTCTGTGGAAGCCGGTAAGATGGAGTTAGAGCAGAAGGACTACAGCCTGAAAAAATTCTTAGACGAAATTTCCGTCCGCATATCGATAGCGGCGGAGGAAAAGGGACTTGCCTTTGAGGCCAGAATCAGCGACAGCCTTCCGGCAGTGCTTCGGGGAGACGAGGGAAGAATCCGGCAGGTGCTCTATAATCTTTTTGACAACGCGGTGAAATTTACCAAGGAAGGCCGTATCACCATGGTCGTGGACGGGGATTATACCGGGCCTGACCAGTTCATGATAAAATATATGATTAAGGATACGGGCATCGGCATTGCCGAAAAGGATTTACAGACCATTTTCTATAATTTTGAGCAGGTGGATTCCAGCGAAAGCCGAAGTGTGGAGGGAACCGGCCTAGGGCTTTCCGTTGCCAAGAATATTATTGAGCTTATGGGCGGCAGCATCGGCGTGGACAGTACCTTGGGGCGTGGCAGTACCTTTACCGTTAAGCTTCCCCAGCTGGTAATTGACGGCAGGGGGATTTCCGAGGCAGGCGCGGAGACGTTAGAGCAGCGGGAGGAGCTGAAGATGTTCAGCGCCCCGGACAGCAGTATTTTAGTGGTGGATGACAACCTGATTAACCGGAAGGTGGTGCGGGGAGTCATAAAAGGCTATGGCTGTCAGATACATGAGGCGGAAAGCGGACTAGAGGCAATCCGTCTGGTACGGGAGCAGAAGTTTGATATCATTTTTATGGACCATATGATGCCGGAGATGGACGGGGTGGAGACAGCCCGGATTATCAGGGAGGAATGCGGGGAGAACGGAAAGGCCCCGGTAATCATTGCCCTGACGGCCAATGTGATGAAGGATATCAAAGAGATGTTCTTATCCAACGGATTTCAGGATTTTGTGGCAAAGCCTATAGACAAACTATCGATGCATAAGGTATTATCAAAATGGATTGATGATAAGAAAAAGCAGCCCGTTGAGGGCGAGACCGTAACCGAGAATATCGGCGTGGAAGAGCTGGCGGATATTTTCATTACCGGCGTGAACGTAAAGGAAGCGTTGCAGAAGCATACCGGCGATTTGAACCAGTATGTGGAGATTTTGGGACTGTTCTATATAGACGGACTGCGAAAGACCGAGTATATTGAACAGCTTTATGAGAATCAGGATTATCACAATTACCGCATAGAGGTTCACGCTTTAAAGAGCGCCTCCGCCAATATAGGAGCAAAGGATTTGTCCGAGCAGGCGGCCCTATTGGAGATGGCTGCGGCGGCAGATAATGAGGAATATATTCAGAATAACCACGGTGCCATGTTAGAGGCATACAAGACGCTGTTACAGAGCATTAAGGAAATGCAGGATAAGCAGCGGGAAAAGGAGCAAAGGTTGCATCCGGAAGAGACGGAAGGGCCTTTGGAGCAGGAAGAGATTCGGAAGGCGATAGCAGACGCCTTAGATGCGGTAGAGCATTTCCATTCCAAGGACGGCAAGGAACGGATAGAGTGGCTGTTAAACCACGAACTGGAGAAGGAGCTGAGGGAGAAGCTGTTAGTCATTCAGGAACGGCTGCGGCTTTACGAGGACGACGAAGCCGAGGACCTTTTAAGGGAGTTGCTGCAATGACTGACGCAGGCATAGCATGAGAAGTTAATAATAAATATTTACTGCATACATAGAATATTATGGTAAACAGGAAGGAGAAACACAATGGGAAAGATGAAAATTCTGGCAATAGACGACAATGTAGTAAATCTTGCCACCATTGAACAGGAGTTGAAAAATGAGTATGAGGTGATACCGGTTAATTCCGGAAGAAGGGCGCTTAAGCTGATTTATCAGGAGAAGGTGGACCTGATTCTTTTGGATATCCAGATGCCGGTAATGGATGGAATCGAGACATTAAAGCAGATCAGGGAGCATGAAAACGGAATTACGGTTCCTGTCATTATGCTGACGGCAAAGCATGACAGGGCGACGGTTATAGAGGGAACCAAGCTGGGAATCATGGATTATATCGTGAAGCCTTTTGACGGCGAGGATTTGCGCCGCCGGATTGAGAGCGCCTTAAAGCGGCGGGGCGCATTGCCCATGGAGGAAAAGGAGCTTTATCAGCGGCTTGAGGATATTGTAAACTGCTTTAAGAATGGAAATAATAAGCTGGCATATAATAAAACAGACGAGGCGTTGAATTATCAGTTAGACACGGATATAACCAAACGGCTTCAGGCCGTCCGGGCAAAGATGAAGGACGGGGAATATGAGACCGCCCAGCGGATGGTGGAACGAATCCTGCAGATGATTGACCAGAAGAATATGGAAAGTTCGGAATCCAAGCTGCTTCCAATCAGCCTGGGAGAATTAAACACCAAGCTTTTGCAGATAATGGATGATGTGGAGCATTTTAAGGTGGAGGAAGCGGACGATAAATTTGAGGATTTAATGCGGTATGCGCTGCCGATTAAGATTAAGGATAAGTGCTTAGACGCCCAGAAATGCAACAAGGATTATGACGACGGAGAGGCAGAGCGGATTCTGCGGGAAATCCTTAAGGATTTATAGGCAGTTTTCAATAAAAAAAGGAGCGGGAGGGCTCCGGTGCCGGTTGACAGAATACGAAAAATTATGTATACTAACCGTTATAAATCGTTTATTTTTCCATGCAGCCGGGGTGGTAGCGGTACCCTGCACCTGCAATCCGCTATAGCAGGGGTGTTGGTCTGCCTCGGGTATTGTCATTAGTGCGGGCCATGGTAAGTGGTGTTGACGTTTGGGTCTCGCGCAATGGATACCTATGAACCGTGTCAGGTCGGGAACGAAGCAGCACTAAGTAGGAGCTTTCATGTGCCGTGAGGGCGCCTGGGCCGAGCTAACTGCCATGGTAACCGGTTGGTGGGGATGCACAAAGCAGACTGCATGGATTTTATAGATATCATATGAGAAAGGGAGCAGAAAGCATGAACTATGCAAATGTTATTGAATTTGTAAAGAAGCAAATTTCAGATAACGGCAGACCGCCGAATTATCCATTTCGGGATCGGTTTGAGCATACCATGCGGGTATACCGCTGGGCCATTAAGCTGCAGGCTAAGGTGGGCGGAGATCTGGATATTATTGCTTTGGCTGCCTTACTGCATGATGTTGGCTGGCAGGAGGGCAGAGAGCATGGTGAAGTCGGCGCTGAGATTGCTGTGGAATATTTAGACAGCATTGGCGTGGAGCCGGAAAAGATTGCCCGTATCGGCGAGATTATACGAATTCATGACGATAAGGATACAGAAGCGGATTTATCCATCGAGTGTCAGGTGGTTATGGATGCGGATTTATTAGATGAGGTGGGAACGGTCAGCGTTCTCTGGGATTCCATGGCGACAGCCTGCGAGGAGGACGCCAATTACAAGAAAGCGTACTACCGGATTAAGAATTATTTCCGGGGGAACAAGCCGAAGATTCGGAGATGTAAGACCGATGCGGCCAGAATGGAATACAGCCGGAGAATGAAGCTTTTGGAAGAGTTTATTTTTCAGCTGGAAAAGGAACTGTTCTAGCATATATAAATAATATGGTTCATAATTATAATCAAAATAATAATGCAAATAGGAGGAATGAAAAATGAAGGGTTTTGTTAAAGTATTAATTTGGATTGTTGTTTTAGCTGCCATTTGTGTCGGTGTATATTTTGTGTTGCCGGAATATCCTCAGAGTGTGGTCAAGTCTGTTATTCAACCAATGGTTGACAGCGAAGCAAAGTCTATGATTACTCAGGTACAGTCACTTACCAACAAAGATTTGAATAATGCTTCTTACAAGACAATTTTAGAGGCTAACACCAAAAACCCTTGCTGGGTATATAACAAGGACGAGACAACAGGAGAGAAAAGCGTGGTATTTTATGGAAGAGGAATCAGCATTAATCTTAAGGACTGGGCTGATTATCAGGGAGTACTGTCCACCAGTGCATCTGTAAAAATGGAGTTTAAGATTAGCGGTAGAAATGTTGAAATTCTTCCATATGTAGATGGCAAACTGATGAATATTAAAGACGGTTCTCATGTGGATCAGAATGACAAGATCAAATTAGATATTTTATCACAGATGTATACAGGAATGCAGACAGAAAAATAATGTTTACCGTAATGAATTATGCCCCATGGCGAGATGCTTTCGCATTTCGCATATGGGGCATTTTTTTGTCTGTTTGCATTGTATGCCAGGATAAATCAGCTTGCCAGCTCCAAAATCAGGTTCATAATGGTTCCGATGGAATCGGACATTTCGCTGTCTTCCATGGCCTTTATGTATTCCTCCTTGTGGGCGGATACATCCCGGATGGCGTTCAACAGGGAGGCGGTGCTTAACTCCTCCTCCTCAATCACATAGCTGAAGCCGTTCTTCTTAAAGGACTTGGCGTTTAAAATCTGGTCGCCCCGGCTGGCTGCCCTGGATAAGGGGATTAAAATATTCGGTTTCTTAAGGGCCAAAAGCTCGCAGATGGCGTTGGCTCCGGCTCTGGAAATGACTAAATCGGACAGGGCAAATAAATCCCTTAACTCCTTTGAAATGTATTCAAACTGGACATAGCCGGACTTTCCCGTCAGGCGTTCGTCTAAATTTCCCTTGCCGCACAAATGGATAAGCTGGAATTTCTTAAGGATATCATCAAGGCTTTCCCGCACAATGTTGTTAATGACAACGCTTCCGCTGCTGCCGCCGATTACTAATATGGTCGGTCTGTCTGCGTCAAGTCCGCAGAACTCTGCCGCCTTAGTCCGGCTTCCCTCAAAAAGCTCCTTCCGGATTGGCGTTCCTGTGAGAACGGCTTTTCCCTCCGGCAGCAGCTCGAACGTTTCCTTAAAATTACAGCAGACCTTGGAGGCTGCCGGAATACACAGTTTATTCGCCAGTCCGGGCGTCATGTCGGATTCGTGGATAATGGCCGGAATATGGTTCTTCTTCGCAGCGAGGACTACAGGAACCGCCACAAAACCGCCTTTGGAAAATACCACGTCCGGCTGGATTTTTTTGAGAATCCGGCTGGCTTCCCCGAAGCCTTTTACCACCCGGAAGGGGTCGGAAAAATTCTTCACGTCAAAATATCTTCTCAGCTTGCCGGAGGATATACCGTAATAGGGAATCCCCATATCTTCAATGAGTTTCTTTTCAATTCCCTCATAGGAACCGATGTAGTGGACTTCAAAATCCGCCTCCTTAAGCCGGGGCAGCAAGGCAATATTGGGGGTAACATGTCCTGCCGTCCCCCCGCCGGTAAGTACGATTTTCTTCATGCGTCTTCTCCTTTTTGAACATGGTTGGTTATTGCGTCTCCATTACTGGGAAATCGCCTGTTTTAACGCTTTGGCAAGCTGGTCCGGACAGGAGGTTCCCTTGAAGCCGCACTGGATTCCCTCTAACCGGGAAATGGCGTCGTGTACTTCCATGCCCTCTACCAGTCGGGAAACACCCTGGGTATTGCCGTTGCAGCCGCCTAGAAACTGCACATGGGTTACCTTTCCGTCTACAATGTCAAAATCAATTTTCTGGGAGCAGACTCCCTGGGGCGTAAATGTCATAAATCGATCCTCCCTTAGATAATTGTTTTTAAGTGCTCTTATTATATCTGTCAACTAAGCTCGCCTTGCTCGCTAAGGTGCCAGATATTACTCGCACTAAATTCGCGCTTCGCGCTCATTAAGTGCTCTTATTATATCATAGCAGAGGTAATTTGCAACAAAGGAGAATGTGGGAGACGGTAAGAAAATTGTCGAGCAAAAGAGGCTTTTGGCAAAAATTAGTAAATTATTCATTTTATGGATGGAAAGTTGCGATAAAGTGGTATTGAGTTGATGCATAAGTCTCTGTAAACTAAAAAGCAGGATAAGCATGTCCCACAATTGTGAGGTTTTGCATTTGTGGAAAAATAAGATCAGTAGGGAAGGAAGAATTATGATTACGGAATTTATCATGGAACACCAATGTATGAGCAGTATCCTGTTGTTTGGCCTGGTAAGCCTGCTGTTGCAGGCAATGATGGTCTTGTCGCTGAAGGGCTATGTGCGCGCCTCCGCTAATATGAAGACCACGAAAAAGAAGATTATGCTGAATCTGAAGAACCAGTTTGAGACCATTTATGATATGGGGTATCAGGTCAGGAATACCGGCGCTTATGTGGACAAGTATCTGTTGAAATTAAAATTTATGGGATTTTCCTATGCGGCATGGGAGAAGGCGCCGTTTTTAGCGGCGGGACTGGTAACGCTGTTAGCGGGCGCAGAAGCGTTTTACGGCTATACGGTACATACGCCCATGGCGTCCCAGATAGAAATCCTGTTTTCCTATGGCGTGGTTTTGGTATGTTTGTTTGTTTTCTTTCATATATTTGGAGTAAAAAGCAAGCAGCAGCAGATGCAGATTCAACTGGTAGACTATCTGGAAAATTATCTGGCAAACCGATTGCTCCGTACCAAGGACGAGGTAAAGATTTTAGACGAGGAGATGGAAAGCGCGTTTATGGAGGGCGCGGCAAGAAATCCGGATCTGAAAAAGGCAATTTTACAGGAAGAAAAGGAAAGCGAAGCGCCTGCCGCCAAGGAATCCGATGAGGATATGGAAATGCTGCGGCGGCTTTTGCGGGAGATGGAGAGCAATAAAAAAGACAGAGAAAAGGCGGAGGCCCAGAGGGAGACCGAAAAGCAGATTGCCGCAAGCCGCGAAAAGCAGACGGCGGAGGAAATGGGCGCGGGTATTGCCGGAGATTCGGAGATTGAACTGTTAGAGGAATTTGTACAAAGCTTTCTTGCATAACCGGGAGGAAGTTTTTGAAACAGGAAAATAAGAAGGGCATCATTTTCACTGTCCTGATTGCAGCGGCAATCCTTGCGTTTCTTCTATGGTGTTTATTGGGAAAGGGAGACAATAGCCGGAAAGCGGAACAGGGGACGGCCGTCGGGCAGGAGCAGAGTTCTAGCGCGGGAACAGATACGGAGGAGAAAAAACCGGAAAAAAAGGAACGGGTGATTGTGGACAATACCAATTATGACAGCATAAGCAATACCTTATATAGCTGGTGGTTTAAGCGCAACGACGCCCACGAAAAATCCGGCTGTCAGGAGGATTTTGACATTACGCCATATCAGGCATATTATACGGTGCCTGTGGAGGAAAAAAGAATATATATTACATTTGACTGCGGATACGAGAATGGATATACGGCGGACATCTTGGACATCTTAAAGGAGGAAAAGGTGACCGCTGCTTTTTTTGTCACCCAGACCTTTATCCGGGATAATGTGGAGCTTACGAAGCGGATGAAAGAGGAGGGACATCTGGTGTGCAACCATACGGTAACACACCCCTGTATGCCGGAAAAGACCATAGCGCAGCAAAGGGAGGAGCTGCTTACCTGTGAGCAGTATATGAAGGAGGCGACGGGCTATGAAATGGATTTGTTTTTCCGGCCGCCTAAGGGGGAGTACAGCGAGCGGACCTTGCAGATGGCAAAGGATTTGGGATATACCACCATTTTCTGGTCTATGGCGTATTTAGACTATGATGTGAACAATCAACCCACCAGCTCCCATGTGGTGGAGCATTTTGCCAAATATCACCATCCCGGGGCGATTCCCCTTATGCACAATGTATCTTTGGCAAACCATGACGCCCTAAAGCAGGTGATTGAGAATTTAAAAGCGGAAGGCTATGAATTTGGCAGTCTTTATGAATTACAAAATATCAGGTAAAATATTTTTTGAAAATATTGCTATTTGATAATGATTTTGATAAAATATAAAGGATTGATAAATATCATAACAAAGGAGAGCGGAAGTATGGCAGAGAGTATTAGTTTTGACTATAGCAATGCGATGTTCATGGTGTCAGAAGAAGATATTGCGGCCATGAAGGAGAGAGTATTGGATGCAAAAAAGACTTTGCTGGACAGAACCGGTGAGGGGAATGATTTTCTTGGGTGGATTGACCTTCCTGTGAATTATGATAAGGAAGAGTTTTCAAGAATAAAGGCGGCGGCAAAGAAGATTCAGGGAGATTCGGATATTCTGATTGTAATCGGAATCGGCGGTTCTTACCTGGGAGCAAGAGCCGCTATTGAGGCATTGCGTCATACCTTTTATAATGTGATTGATAAGGATATGAGAAAGGGTACTCCTGAGATTTACTTCTGTGGTAATAATATCAGTTCTACCTATCTGGAGCATTTGTTAGAGGTTGTGGGAGACAGGGATTTTTCTATCAATATTATCTCTAAGTCCGGAACCACAACGGAGCCGGCAATTGCGTTCCGTATTTTCAAGAAATTATTGGTGGAGAAGTACGGGCAGAAGGAAGCGGCTAAGAGAATCTATGCAACAACCGATAAAGAGAAGGGCGCGCTTAAAAAGCTGGCCGACGAGGAGGGTTACGAGACCTTTGTTGTGCCGGATGATGTGGGAGGACGGTTCTCTGTTCTCACTGCGGTAGGTCTGCTGCCGATAGCAGTCAGCGGCGCGGACATCAAGCAGTTAATGGTAGGCGCAGCTACGGCGCGGCAGATGTGCTTAGAGGCGGATTTTGAACATAATGACGCCTTACAGTATGCGGCGCTTAGAAACATTTTAAGGGAGAAGGGCAAGACTATGGAGATTCTTGCCAACTATACACCGTCCGTTCACTATATCGGTGAGTGGTGGAAACAGCTCTTTGGCGAGTCAGAGGGTAAGGACGGCAAGGGAATTTACCCAACAGCCTGCGACTTTACTACGGATTTACATTCTTTAGGACAGTTTATCCAGGACGGAACCAAGAACCATATCGAGACTGTAGTTAATATCGGTTCTCCGAGACGGAAGATTATTATGGAGCAGGAAGATGACGATTTAGACGGCCTTAACTATTTAGCAGGCCGGACGGTGGACTACATCAACAAGCAGGCCATGAACGGTACAGTGCTTGCCCATGTGGACGGCGAGATTCCGAACCTGATGATTACCCTTCCGTATATGAGCGAGTTTAACTTAGGCGAACTGTTCTATTTCTTCGAGTTTGCCTGCGGCGTGTCCGGCTATGTATTAGGCGTTAATCCGTTTAACCAGCCGGGTGTGGAAAGCTACAAGAAGAATATGTTTGCGCTGCTTGGCAAGCCGGGCTACGAGGAACAGAGAAAAGAATTGTTAGCCAGAATGAATAAGCAGTAAAGAAGAATGGATGAATAGGCCTCCTGCAATCCGGCAGGGGGCTTTATTTTTTTGTTTGAAATTTTCACAACAAAATAATGAAGTATGTTCAGTTGCGCTATAAAAATGTCCAGTTGCGTAATCCCTGTCAAAAATAAGCCAAATTTCCCCGATATATAAAACAAAAGCAGAAAGAAGGTAAGGTATGATTGATGTTGCGGTCTGCGATGACGAAAAGAACATCCGGACATATATTTGCAGTTTGATTAGGAAGCAGGGAACAGAGTGCCAGATTACAGAGTATGCTTCCGCTGATGAATATTTATCAGCGGGCGTGGCACATAACCTGTTGTTTCTGGATATAGAGATGAAATCAAGTGGAGATGAAGATAAAAACGGTATGTGGCTTGCAGGACAGATCCGCAGTATGGAGCTTGCAAGACAGCCAGTTATCATCTTTGTGACGGGATATGAAAAGTATGTGTATGACGCCTTTGATGTCGGGGCGTTTCAATACCTGTTAAAGCCGATCAATGAAGAAAAATTCTCACAGGTCTTTGCGCGTGCCGTCAGGCAGCTTGCGGCGGAACGGGAAAAGCAAAAAGAAGCGCCTGACAGACAGGCGTTGATCGTGCCGCAGGGAGGCGAAAAAAGAGTCATACCGTTTGATGACATTTATTATCTGGAAAGCCATGGCCACAAAGTCATTCTTACCCTGAAAGCGGAAAAGGTGGAATATTACGCAAAAATCGGGGAATTGGAGAAGCAGCTTGCGGGACAGTTTTACCGCATCCATAAGGGATATTTGATTAATCTCTCCCATGTGGAAGCGTATAACAGGTCGGAGGTGACAATGGCGAACGGCGACAAGCCGCTGCTCTCAAAGCGTAAATATCCTGATTTCAGGAAAGCATATATGGAATATATTTCGGAGGGATAGCATTGACACAGGCTGATTATGAAATGTTTATTAGAATAATGGAATTTTGTATGGTTCTGGTTCAGTCTGCGCTCCTGTTGATGTTGTGGAAAGCTGTTTTTCGCACAAAGAGGGAAATGAGCGCCATGATTGCGGCGGCACTGTTTTTTGTGGTAAGCCTCATGGCAAAGCTGCCGTTTTCTGATGCTTGGGTTCGCTATCTTGCGGTCTTTGCGTTTGCAATTGTGTATTGCCTGATCCGGTATCGGAGGTATTACGAAAAGGCGGTCTTTGTGC
>CANREG010000016.1 GCA_947629565.1 uncultured Lachnospiraceae bacterium | reverse complement strand
TTCAAAAAGGCAGAACTAATATAAGATACTATGTAAAAGATTATGAAAAAAGTATGTTTGAATTATAAACACAAATTCCCGTTTGTATGAGTTAGATAAATAGTAATTTGAGAGAAAGAAGCACTTTTCTATGTACAAAAGACATTGGATAATGGTTGGAGTCGTAATGTATTGGTTCATGAGATAGAAAGCAATTTGTACGAACGACAGGGGAAAGCTATTACAAATTTTGGCATAAAATTACCAGAGTTACAGTCTGATTTGGCAGAACAGACATTAAAAGATCCATACAACTTTGACTTCCTGACATTGACGGAGGATTATAACGAAAAAGAATTAGAGAATGCTTTGACGGAACAAATAACTCAATTTTTACTGGAGTTGGGAACCGGGTTTTCTTATATGGGAAGTCAGGTAAATATAAAAGTTGGAGAAAGTAATTTCTATTTGGATTTACTTTTTTACCATGTGAAATTACACTGTTATATTGTAGTTGAATTGAAAACTGAAAAATTTAAGCCGGAATTTGCCGGACAACTGAATTTTTATGTAACAGCGGTAAATAAGCAAATGAAAACAGAGGAAGATAATCAGACAATAGGGATTCTCATTTGTAAAGACAAAGACAATGTGGTGGCGGAGTATTCGTTAGAGAATATTTCGCAGCCGATAGGAATAGCAGAATATGAATTGACTAAAGTACTGTCAAAGGAGTTAGAAAGTAATTTGCCAACGATTCATGAAATCGAGGAAGAGTTAAAAGAATAAAAAGGTTACAGGTTGTAACCCATTTTATGATACCCTCAAAGACCTTCTCGGCGGTACCATCAAGCAAATGATGACTTCCGCAGATTGAAGACTGGCAGTATATGTCATCCTGGAAATCAACATGGATGGAAAAAAGGAAGTCCTGACAATCCAGGTGGGCGACAATGAAAGCTCCAAATATTGGTTTTCTGTTCTCAACGAACTGAAAAACCGGGGAGTGAAAGATATCCTGATCATCTGTGCCGACGGCCTGTCCGGAATAAAGGAAGCGATTGCAGCGGCGTATCCACAGACCGAATATCAGCTATTCGTGCTTTATTCTTCCCAACAGTATTATCCCCAGTAAAATTACAATCCCAACGGCACATACACATGCCATCTGTATCTTCTCTGTTCTTGTCGCCATCAAAATTCTAAAATAATAGGTTGTACAAATGTATTTACCCACCTCAGCCTGTACCAGAAGATTATTCACTACCAGCCCGACAATTCCCAATACTATGTTTATTACTACAGAATCTATCAAATAGAAGAGAAGGAATATTATCAGGCTGTTGAGCAACGTTCCTAACAGGGACAGTCCCAAATCACCCACTACCCAGCTTTCTATCAGGGATATATCATTTATTTCTGCATATCCTAACATTACCACTATCTGACATAGGAAAATGTACAGCACAAAGCCAACAGTTACTATCACCTTAGAAAGTAATGCCTTTCCTATACTTTCTCCGGATATTTTTATCATCTTCCAACCAGCATTCTCCGACTCAAGGTGAAAATACATTGCAAGAAAAATTATTATTAAAAATGGTAATCCATACATGTAAAAATTATTTACGTCTAAAGTGTATGACAGTTCGCCAGTTGACGATATTTCTTCTAACGCCGTTCCATTCTCCGCAACCTGAGTTGCCAACACGTTAGATATTAATATATTTGCCACCATAAAACAGATGACATACAGCCAGTACATTTTTCTGCGTATTTTGATGAACTCGCATTTAATACAATTAATCATTCGTGATTACTCCAGTTCCTTTCTCTGTTCTAATCTTCTCGTGCCAACTACGAAACATACTACAATCCATACAGTCGTCATCAATAGATGAATCAACACATCTTTCCAATTCTGAGTGTAACACAGGGTAGCAAATGAATATGGATTAAGCATTGTCATCACATCCTGATTGACATTCTGCAAAATTGCTGAAAACAAGAATATGAAACATGATATTATGACCATGTTCACCATTTTGGATGTAAGAGATATAATCAAAAACGCGATTGCCGCCGCTGACAAAGCCCCCATCACCAGTGTTATGAATACGATTACCATAAGTTTCCATTCAACAGGCGTTGTTACTCCGGTAATTCTGCCTACCGGTATAATCGTAATGCAACTTAACAACGTTAAAATAATTATAAATATCAGAGCAAATACAAACTTACCCTTCACAATGCCATCGATACGCAGATTATATAATCTGACATTTGTCCACGCATTATACTTCGTCTCAACATGAAAAAGCATAAATACCAGCATCGATGCAAACAGTGGTATAAGCTGATTTATCATAAAGATATTCTGTTCCTTGAATATTAATTGCCAGTAAGTAAATCCCAACTCGTCTTTCTGATTGAGTAGATAACTATACCTGAAATGCAAATCTAAAACCAACAATATATTAATCAAAACAGGCATGAGACACAACACAATATACGGCAGCAGGTTACGTCTTATTTTATTCCACTCAAGCTTTATCATCAGATGCACCTCTCAATATTTTGAAATAACATTCCTCCAGTTTCTCCGAATTGGTTGCTGCCTTAAGTCCATCCAGATCACCGCAGAATTTTATCTGACCGCCATCAATAATAATTAACTCATCACAAACCATTTCAAGTTCATTGAGTATGTGACTGGAAATAATGATTGTTGTTTCGTATTTTTCTTTGAGTTCAGTAATCAGCTCTCGAATTTCATATATTCCCTGAGGATCAAGCCCGTTGATTGGCTCGTCAAGAATCAACAACTGCGGCTTTCCAATTAATGCCTCGGCAATCCCCAGCCTCTGCTTCATTCCCAGCGAAAAATTCTTGCATTTCTTTTTGCCCGCATCCTTGAGACCTACTACTTCCAGTATTTCGTTGATGTCGTCACTGCCAGCCTTTTTATAAATACTGATTATTTTTAAGTTCTCCTCGGCAGATAAATCCCCGTAAAAAGACGGTTCATTAACCAGCGCTCCAAGCTTTCCGTTCATTGCTTCATACAGATTAGAGACCTGTTCGTTCTGATACAGAATCTTTCCTGAATCTGCTTTTGTCAATCCGCAAAGCACTTTAATTGTGGTTGTCTTACCTGCGCCATTTGGTCCAACAAAACCGTATATCTTGCCTTTGTGTATTTCAAAGGAAATCTCCTTCAAAATCGGCACGTGCTTATACGCCTTGCTGATTTTTTCAATTTTGATAAAGTTATCCATAGTATCTTTCCCTCTTTGATTTATATTTCTGCATTTGTGTAAATTCTGTATACAGATTGCATCTTTCCATAAGCTCATCATGCGTTCCGGCGTCAACTATCTGACTTTTTTCCATAACAAAAATAACATCTTAAATACATTTCATCACGCCCTTAATATCCTTTTGACTAAATCCATACGCAGCGTCCACGAAATAGTTATGTTTGTTAATTTCCGCATATTCATTTTTATCATCATCAATAATGATATATTTTGTCACCTGCTGATGAAAGTACAGATAGCGTTGGATTTCCTTATCTCTGGTTCTTCCTCGCAAATCCGGCGTTTTGTCTGATATAGTGATTCCATATTTTTTCAGCATATTTTCCAGATTTTTGATATAAGATGCATTTTGCGGATTGAGCGTAGAGGTAAACCCGTGCCGCCACGAAGATGTCAGCACGATATCCGGTTTATTAGGTAATTTATTGCATAAATTAGCAAATTCCTTTACACATTCTTCATTTATCGTGTAGAGCGTCTTCCATTGTGATTGCCTGTTTAATACTCCGTCTATGTCCAAGAAAATCGTCATAATATATCACCCCTATTAGTGTAGCATATTGCTTGTGAATATGCCACTGAAAATTCTAAAAGAGAAGTTTGCCGGAATTATTTTTCAAAATCCTGCTCTAGTCAGTCAATGTAGGATTTTATCTCAATGTCCTTATGCCTTGCAACACTTAAAATCATCTGCTAAAATGAACCTGTTGAAATCGATAAAAAAGCACTTGCAATCGGTGTTTACAAAGGGGGATAAATGAATGGGATTTTGGATATTTATGTTGTTGATGGATTTACTTATTCCATTGACAATGATTGCTTTGGGTAAACTGTTCATAACAAAATCTCCCCGCAATATTAACCCCATATTTGGATATAGGACAACGATGTCAATGAAAAACAAAGATACATGGGAATTTGCGCATAAGTATTGCGGAAGGCTATGGCTCAAATGCGGATTGGTATTATTACCATTATCTGTTATTCCCTTAATATTTGTGTTTGACAAAGGAACGGATATAATTGGAACTGTTGGAGACATTGTTTGTATCGTGCAGCTTGTTCCGCTTATTGGGGCAATTTTCCCCACAGAGGCTGCACTGAAAAAGACATTTGATAAAAATGGGATTCGCCGTTAATTTCCCGTTTGACGGGAAGTTGCGGAGAACAAAAAATCAAGATTTGAGGTGGAATAATGGCGTCAAGTAAAGAATATTTAGATTTTATTTTAGAGCAATTATCCGAATTGGATGAAATTACATATCGGGCTATGATGGGAGAATTTATCATCTATTATCGTGGCAAAATCGTAGGCGGTATCTATGATGACAGGTTGCTTGTAAAACCAGTAAAAGCAGCAATCAACTATATGCCAACAGCCTCGTATGAATTACCCTATGAGGGAGCAAAAGAAATGTTGTTGGTGGACGAAGTTGATAACAGAGAGTTTTTGACAGGTTTATTCAACGCCGTGTATGAGGAATTGCCAACACCAAAACCGAAAAAGAAGAAATAGGTAAATTCTTATTTGACAGGAAGTTGCGGAGAAAAAAATCAGGATTTAGCGAGGCAAAGCAAATGATAAGAATAAGACCATATAAAGATTCAGATGCAGATACAATATTATCGTGGTGTCAAGATGAAAAAGCATTTTATCAATGGTCGGCAGGTGTACTTGGCAATTATCCCATAACACAAAGTGAATTTAGTTTTGTGACCTCTCTGATGCCGCTTACAGCATTTGATGAAACAGGGAATATTGGCTTTTTTACGCTAAGAACTCCAGATGAATCATTGGATGAACTACGCTTTGGATTTGTTATTGTAGCCCCTCACAAGAGAGGAAAAGGCTGTGGAAAAACTATGCTCCGGTTAGGACTGAAATACGCATTTGGAATATATGGAGCGAAAAAAGCATCATTGGGTGTTTTTGAGAATAACCTTCCGGCTTATTACTGTTATAAATCCGTCGGTTTTAAAGATGTAGCTCTTGATACGACAGAAAAGTATTATGTTATGGGCGAAGAATGGAAGTGCAAAGAGATGGTAATAGACAATATACAACTATGTTTTGAAGACAATTGAATGTGTAAAGAAGTGAACTAATTGGAATCGGGAGGTATGTAATGTGCGATTTTTTAGCCATGATATATATGACAGTAATAACATTAATATGTTTTATAGGGGCATGCAGAATACATTCTATGACATTTAAAACATTCAGTAAAAAAATTACCATTAAAAATAGAAAATTAGCTACAATGCTAATTGCACATAAAACTACTTGGGGAACAACAACAAGTGCAAAAGAACGAAATAGAATGAGTCTATTAGGTGTTTTTTCTTATGCGATATTTATACCTGAGATTATTTTTTTGCTATACGATTGGTATGTTTTTATTAAAACAGGAGTAGTAGAGCGCTGTTCAGAAGAAAAGACATATTTAGTAATAGTAGTATGGTATTATTGTGCTGGATTGCTTATAAAAATTAAAGAAGCAGAAAAATTTAAGAAGGGCGAGATATGGTAACGTGTCAATAGTTTATTTTGAAAGAACAGTAGGAGGAGGCGGTTATGGAGTATACAATCAGGAAAATATCAAAGGAAGAATACGGTTTACTTGAAGATTTTCTGTACGAAGCTATTTTTGTGCCGGAAGGAATGGTTATGCCTCCAAAAACGATTATCAACCAGCCGGAATTACAGGTATATATATCCGGATTTGGGCAGAAAAAAGATGATATAGGCTTGCTTGCAGAAGTGGGTAAAAAAGTTGTCGGTGCCGTTTGGGTACGCATTATGGACGATTACGGGCACATTGATGACAACACGCCCTCCTTTGCAATTTCCCTGTACAAAGAATATCGCGGCTTAGGCATAGGCACTGCTTTAATGAAAGAAATGCTCTGCATTTTGAAGGATAGGGGATATAAACAAGCGTCCCTTGCAGTTCAAAAGGCAAATTATGCTGTAAGAATGTATCTTAAAACCGGATTTGAAATTGTGGATGAAAACGAGGAAGAATATATTATGCTTTGTCGTCTGTAAATGTAAAGCGAAAGGAAAGTTTTAGTTTAGCTAATATTTTTTGAAGGAAGAAGAAAATATGTATCTGATATCTGCGTATTTTGACGATAACACCAACAACAGGCTCACGCAATATATAAATCAGCTTGCGGCAAAAACCGGGAATACCTACATGACGGATAACCATGTTCCGCCCCACATTACCCTGTCTGCCTTTGAAACCAATCGGGAAGCAGAGGCAGTCCGGTTATTGGAAAAAGCAGCGGAGAGATTATCTGTAGGTACTTTACAATGGGTAAGCGTCGGTACTTTTTTCCCCTCCGTTATCTATTTAGCGCCTGTGCTGAATGTATATCTGCAATCCCTGTCCCAACAGATTTATGACAGTCTGATACAGATTCAGGATATCACCATAAGCCGGTATTATCAGCCCTTTTCATGGTTTCCCCATGCTACGATGGGAAAGAAGCTCTCCAAGGAGGAAATGAAGGAGGCATTTTCTGTGTTGCAGCACCAGTTCGGCGCATTTTCCGGACAGGTTACGGCATTGGGGCTGGCTAAAACCAATCCTTATGAAGATTTAACTGTGTTTTTACTTGAAAAGTGAGGAGAAAAAATGTATTATTCAAAAGATTTATATTAAAAATACCAGGAGGAATCGAATGAAAAATATTAAAAACTATAAGGCAGAAAAATATTTAAAGAAAGGGCTTTCCCTGTTTAAAAAACGAAAATATAACGAAGTCGAACCGGAAATCTATGAATATAAGGAAGGAGAGGAAGTGCTATATGTAACCTCCTTATCGTTTGAACAGGAGCCGGAGTATGAAGAAGGAAATTATGCCGATGATATTTCCCAGTATCCTTTAGAAGATTTATTAGATGAATTTTGTTGCTATATTTCTGATTTTTATGAAGATTTAAATGTTTCCGATTCAAAAGTATGTTATCTTGAATTTGCCTCTGAGGAAATAGACGATATTAAAGAATTGCGAAGTATCATAGGAAAACATGTATACAACAAGGATTGCGAAGAGGACGGAGAAACCTATGCGAAATTGGTTATCGAGTAAAAATGTATTCAATAATTCTTAAAAGGAGATAGCAAATGGAAAGAATTATAAAGGCTATGGAAAATAAATATCTGACTGCCTCGCTGGATTTGGTTGAATCCGTTTTCACTGAATGGGATAATCTTGAGGAGGGAAAAACTGTCAGGCAATTAGTTGAGGAAATACGCTCTAAAAAATACTATATCCCTGAACTGGAACTGATAATGGTAAATGAAAAGGATGAAATCATCGGCTACGCCATGTTTTCCCGTTTTCATATCGAGGGAAGGTATGAGAATCAACTGTTAATATTGACACCTGTTGCAGTGAAAACAGAACTACAAAGGCAGCATATTTCAAAAGAACTATTGGAATATGGATTTGAAAAAGCAAAAAATCTCGGATTCAAAGCTGTCCTCGTTGAAGGTGACCCTAAAAATTATAATTGTCGTGGTTTCCAGCCAAGCTATAAGTTTGGAATTGAAGCGGGGCCTAAGATTCATTTGCCCCACCCGGACTGTCTGATGATTAAGGAACTAGAAAAAGGGGCATTAGAAAACATGAGTGGTTTCGTAGATTATTCATTTTATAAAGCGCTTTCTAATTAATATGGTGTGATAAAGCAGATGTATTTGATTTCAGATAGATAACTGATGATAATAGGAGTTGACAAATGATAAAGATTTTAGACCACGCAACGATAAATAAGATTGCCGCTGGCGAGGTTGTCGAACGGCCTTCCTCCGTAGTAAAGGAGTTAGTGGAAAATGCCATTGACGCCGGAGCTACAGCCGTTACCGTAGAGATTAAGGACGGCGGAATCTCCTTTATCCGGATTACGGATAACGGGGCAGGCATTGCAAAAGAAGAAGTGCCTGCCGCATTTATCCGCCATGCCACCAGCAAGATTATGACCATAGAAGATTTGTTAAGCGTGCGCTCCTTAGGTTTCCGGGGCGAGGCTTTAGCCAGCATTGCGGCGGTTGCCCAGGTGGAGTGTATTACAAAGACAGCCCATGAGCTTACGGGAATCCGGTATGAAATCCATGGCAGCAAGGAGGTTGCAAGGGAGGAAATCGGGGCTCCTGCTGGAACTACGGTTATCGTGCGCAATCTGTTTTACAATGTACCCGCCAGAAAAAAATTTTTAAAAACCGCTATGACAGAAGGGGGATATGTAACCGAGCTGATAACAAAGTTAGCCCTGTCCCACCCGGAGGTCTCTTTTAAATACATTATCAACGGCAGTAATAAAATTGCCACCTCAGGAAATGGCAGGCTACAAGATGTGATTTATCATATTTATGGGAAAGATGTGTCTGCCAACCTGTTGCCGGTCAAGCGTTCTTTAAGCGGCATGGCAGTAGAGGGCTATATCGGCAAGTCCTATATATTCAAAGGAAACCGCAGCTTCGAACATTATTTTGTCAACGGCCGTTCTATCCGGAATCAGATTGTAACCAAGGCCATTGAAGAGGGCTACAAATCCTTTATTATGGTGCATAAATTTCCCTTTACGGCGCTGCATTTTACCTTGGACAGCAACAAGTTAGATGTCAATGTGCACCCCACGAAAATGGAATTTAAGTATGCGGACGGAGAGCAGTTATTTGATTTTGTAAAAGACAGCGTCCGTCAGGCTTTATTGAGCGAGGAAATGATTCAGGATGTTTCGCTGAAAAGCGCCGAAGAAGAACGGGCAATCACCATTGAACGCCAGAGAAGCAGTACCAGCCATGTACCGGAGCCTTTTGAGAAGGAAGCCAGAGCCATGCGGTATCAGCAGGGAATTGTAAAGCATCAGGAGGAGCAGAGGAAAAATGAACCACCCGCAGCCGTTAAGGAGGCAGACAGACAGAAGGTTTTTCCGGAGAAAGCAACTACCTTTCCGGACAAGCAGAGTATTTCCGTAAAAACATCCGGTACGCCTTCCGAACCGGAACATCTTACGAAGTCCGTAGAGACACCTGATGCGCCCTCCGAAACAGGCAATGCCAAACCGGAACCGCTTGCGAAGTCTGTAGAGACACCCGGTGCGCCTTCCGAACCGGAACAGCTTACCATGCCGGTAGAGCAGTTTTTGTCCGAGAACGCCAGAAAAAAACACCGTCTAATCGGTCAGGTATTTAAGACCTACTGGCTGATTGAGTATGAGGACAAGCTATATATTGTGGACCAGCATGCGGCCCATGAAAAGGTGATGTTTGAACGGCTGATGCGGCAGCTTTCAAAAAAACAGGTATTATCCCAGCAGCTTCTTCCTGCAAAGGTACTGCATTTAGACAGCGTCGAACACAATACGGTGATAGAGCATATGGAATTATTTTCCCAGACCGGTTTTGACATTGAGGATTTTGGAGATGATTCCATTGTGGTGCGGGCAGTGCCGGACGATATTATGGGCGTGGAACCGCAGCTTTTATTTGACGAACTGTTGAATGCGCTGACTGAGGAGCGGGGAAAAATCAGCTTGGACTTTTTTGTGGAGAAATTGTCCGGCATGGCCTGCAAAGCGGCCATTAAGGGAAATACGGAGATTACGACCATGGAGGCAGACCGGTTGATTGACGAAATGCTTTCCCTCGATAATCCCTATAACTGCCCGCATGGCAGACCGACAATGATTGCCCTGACCAAAGTGGAGTTAGAACACAAGTTTAAGCGGATTCAGGATTAATTTGGATAGCAGGATGTGAGACCAATGGAAACAAGCGCAGAAAAAAAACCTCTTATTATACTGACAGGCCCCACCGCTGTGGGAAAGACGGAGTTATCCCTGAAATTGGCCGAGGCGGTCAATGGGGAGATTATATCGGCAGACTCCATGCAGGTATACCGGCGCATGGATATCGGCACGGCGAAAATTAAACCGGAGGAAATGCGGGGAATCCCTCATCATCTCATTGATGTATTAGATCCGAGGGAGGATTTTGATGTGGTGGCCTTCAAAGCCATGGCGAAGGAGGCGTTAGCGGACATATACAGCCGGGGGAAAATCCCCATTGTGGCAGGGGGAACCGGCTTTTATATTCAGGCATTGCTTTACGATATTGACTTTCAGGAGACAAGGGTTTCGGATTACCGGAAAGAGCTTACGGATTATTATGAGCAAAACGGCGCCCACGCTCTCCACGAACGCCTTCGGGATATCGACCCGGAATCCTATGCGGCAATCCATGAGAATAATGTAAAACGGACCATACGGGCGTTGGAATTTTACCACGATACCGGTTATCCCATTTCCCGGCACAACGAAGAACAGAAAAACCGCCTTTCCCCCTATCATTTTGCGTATTTTGTCTTAAACGACGACAGGGCGCTTTTATATGAGCGGATAGAAAAGAGAGTGGACCATATGTTAGAGGAAGGGTTAGTAAAAGAGGTGGAAGGTCTTTTGGCATACGGCTGCCGGACAGATATGGTTTCCATGCAGGGATTAGGCTATAAAGAAATCATCGCTTATTTAAATGGAGAGTGCTCCTTAGAGGAAGCGGTTTATATCCTAAAGCGGGATACCAGACATTTTGCCAAGCGTCAGCTTACATGGTTTCGCCGGGAACGCGATGTGACATGGGTACAGAAGAATGCCTTTTCTTCAGAGGAAGAAATACTGGAATTTATGTTAGATACAATGAAGGAAAAAGGAATCATTTAATTGTTGCAGGAGGAAGAACAGTGAACAGCGCAGATTTACAACAGGCTTATGAAAAAATGGGCATTTCTAAAGAGGTATTTGCCCTGTGTCAGGATGTGGAGGCTTCGTTAAAGGAGCGGTTTGAACGGATTGACCGGATAACGGAATGTAACCAGTTAAAGGTGCTTCGGGCCATGCAGAAAAATCAGGTGGCCGAGGCGCATTTTGCGCCCACTACGGGATATGGATATAATGACTTGGGAAGGGAAACACTAGAAAAGGTGTATGCGGATATTTTTGGAACCGAAGCCGCTTTGGTCCGTTCCCAAATCACCTGTGGAACCCATGCCCTGGCTTTGGCCCTGTCAGCCAACTTAAGGCCGGGAGACGAGCTGCTTTCCCCTGTGGGAAGACCTTATGACACCATGGAGGAGATAATCGGTATCCGCCCCTCTAAGGGCTCTCTTTCCGAGTACGGAATTACCTATAAGCAGGTGGAGCTTTTGGAAAATGGGGAATTTGACTATGACGCAATCAAAAAGGCAATCACGCCTAAGACGAAACTGGCCTCTATCCAGCGCTCGAAAGGGTATCTCACCAGACCTACATTTTCTGTGGCGCAGATTGGGGAACTGATTGCCTTTATCAAGAAAATCAATCCGGATATCATCTGCATGGTGGATAACTGCTACGGCGAATTTGTGGAGCTTACAGAGCCCTCCGATGTGGGGGCGGATATGGTGGTCGGCTCCCTGATTAAGAATCCGGGCGGTGGGCTTGCTCCCATTGGCGGCTATATCTGCGGAACGAAGGAGTGTGTGGAAAACGCTTACTACCGCCTGACCGCTCCGGGATTAGGGGGCGAGGTGGGCGCAACCTTAAATGTAAACCGGGAATTTTTCCAGGGGCTGTTTCAGGCGCCCCAGGTGGTAAACGGCGCCCTGAAAGGGGCTATTTTTGCCGCCACGCTCTATGAACGGCTGGGCTTTGCATGCAACCCTGCGGCGGCGGAAGAGCGACATGACATTATTCAGGCAGTCACCTTCCATGATCCGGAAAAGGTAGTGGCATTTTGCGAAGGCATACAGTATGCGGCTCCGGTGGATTCCCATGTTACGCCGACACCCTGGGCCATGCCGGGATATGACTGTGATGTGATTATGGCAGCCGGAGCCTTTATATCCGGCGCATCCATTGAATTATCTGCCGACGCGCCCATGCGCGATCCGTATACCGTGTATTTTCAGGGAGGGCTTTCCTACCACCATGCCAAATTCGGGATTATGAAATCCTTAGCCCAGCTGGAGAAAAAGGGATTATGGGCGTTTGAAAAAGAATGAGGGAAGAATGGAAAGGAAACTTGTAGAAATTACCGAAATATGGTATTATTATTTAATGCGATTTTCTGCATATCAGGATAAAAGGAGTTTTACGCTATGGCAGTTGGTAATTCACGTAAGAATAATTGGATACTTGTCGTTGTTTTATTATGCGGCATCGTTCTCGGAGGATATCTTGGAACCCTTGCCTCTAAGATAAGCTTTTTGAGCTGGTTAGGTTATGGGAATACCTTTGGGCTGACCTCTCCGCTTGTATTGGATTTAGGCATACTGGTTTTGACCTTTGGACTGACAATCACGATTAATATTGCCAGTATCATTGGCTTGATTATTGCAATTATTGTGTATCGATTTATATAAAGGATGGTGTATGCATGGATTTTCATGACAAGAAAATAATTCCACCCAAATATATATATCTGTTTATGGCATTTATCTGTGTAATTTTACTGTTGCTCTCCGTATTGTTTGAGGACAAGTTTTCTCCTCTGAAGGCGGTAACCAGCGCGCTGATTACCCCGATGCAGTCCGGAGTCAATGAGGTGGGAGCCTCCATTTACGATCAGGTGAGCTATCAGAAGGACAAGAATGCCCTGTTAGAAGAAAACAAAGGCTTACAGGAGAAGCTGGCCGAATATTCTTCCCAGATTAAGGTCTATGAACAGGAAAACTACGAATTGAAGCGCCTGCAGGAGCTTTTGAACCTAAAGGAGCAGTACGGCGATTATAATACCTTAGGCGCCAGAGTCATTGCCACAGATTCCACCAACTGGTTCTATACTTTTGTCATCGACAAGGGTGAGGAGGACGGAGTCAAGGTGGGCTGCAATGTATTGGCCGGCAGCGGCCTGGCCGGAATTGTGACCGAGGTGGGCAAAGGCTACGCCAAGGTGCGCTCCATTATCGACGACAACAGCAGTGTCAGCGCGACCATTTCCGGAACGGAAACGCTTTGTACCGTATCCGGAGATTTATCCCTGATGAAAGAAGGATATATCCAGGTGGGCTACATTAATAAATCCGATCCCATTGAAGAAGGCGCAGAATTGGTGACCTCCCATGTCAGCAACAAATTTCTGCCGGGACTTTTGATTGGCTATATTACGGATGTAACCATGGACGCCAATAACCTGACGGAATCCGCAAAGTGCATACCCGTAGTGGACTTCCGGAACCTGCGGGAGGTATTGGTCATAATGGATTTGAAAGCCGATTACAAGGTTGGCTCAGACAATAAAAATATCTACGACAGCTTACAGTCTACGCAGGACGATACCGGCAGCCCTGTCTCTGCGCCCGGTGAGGAAGATACGCAGGAAGATAATGGGGAGACAGGCGACGAACCTTCAGAGGGGCAAACCTCAGAAAGGGAAACATCAGAAAGAGAAACCTCAGAGAACGGGGTGTCTGAAGACGGGACATCCGAAGACGAGACATCCGAAAATGGGGCGTCCGATGAGGAACCATCAGAAAATGAAGACCGTCCGTCAAATGACGGAAATGCAGAAAGCGAACCGGAAAATGGGGAATAATATATGAAAAGATGCATTACCATTGGAATCATCATAATTGTATGTTTTTTGTGCCAGTCTACCGTATTTCATTATCTGGAGTTATCCGGTACGGTGCCGAATCTTTTGTTGATTGTAACCATGTCCTTTGGACTGATGCGGGGACGAAGAGAGGGGCTTTTGGTCGGTTTTTTTTCCGGCCTGCTCATTGACATTTTCTTTGGAAAATATTTAGGTCCCTTTGCTTTTATCTATATGACAATGGGTTATATCAACGGATTCTTTCACCGGATTTACTATGTGGAAGATGTGCTTTTACCCATGCTGATGATTACGCTGAATGAGTTTTTCTTTAATGTAATTGTATATGCGGTATATTTTTTACTTCGGAACCGGCTGGATTTTGGCAATTACTTAGCGGATGTCATCCTGCCGGAGATGATGTATACCATATTAATCACACTGTTTTTCTATAAAATACTGGTTCGCATTAATTTGCGTCTGAAAAAGGTAAAAGAGGCGGAATAGCAGAATGAAAGAATTCTTACGCGCAATGCAAGAATATATAATTGAATATATTTCCCATCGCCTGTTTATTGTTTCGGTTGTGATGTTCATTCTTTTTTCCATGTTAGCTGTGCGGCTGTTTAAGCTCCAGATTATCGAGGGTGAGGAACATCTCAATAATTTTACTTACAAATCCAAGAAGACCTTGACGGTAGAGGCGTCCCGCGGGAACATTTACGACTGCAACGGCAAGCTTCTTGCCTATAACCAGCTCGCCTATTCCGTTACTTTTGAAAACAGTTCCAAGCTTACGGAGATTGCGGCGGAGAATGGGGTTTCGGAAAATTCCCTGAAAAATTCCATTGTACACCGCACGATACAAATCTTAGAGAAAAATGGCGACAGTATCCGGGTGGATTTCCCGATGATTATGGATAAAGGCGGCAATGTCCGGTTTAATACTTCTTCCGATGCGGAGAAACTGCGGTTTTTAGCGGAAGTCTACGGAGTGGGCTCTGCGGATAATTTAGATGACAGCCAAAAGGACGATTCTGCGGCGGAGGTGTTTGATTATCTGGCCGGAAAGGATTTATTTGCTGTGTCCGAAGAATACAGCGGACAGGATGCGTTTAAGATTGTGGAGGTGCGTTACGCCCTGTGGCTAAACCGCTACCAGCAGTATATTCCGGTGACGATTGCCCGCGATATCAGCGACAGCAGCGTGGCGGAGTTAAATGAAAACAGTGCGGACTTAATGGGAATCAGCGTGGTTGTGGATTCCATCAGAGTCTATAATGATGCAGAATACTTTGCCCACATCATCGGTTATATCGGCGCAATCTCTACCGATGAGATGAAAGAGTACAACGAAGAACTGTCAGAGAAGAATCAGTACAGCAATAACGATATGATTGGGAAAACCGGATTGGAGCAGCGGTATGAGAGTACCCTTCGGGGAACCAATGGTATTGAGGAAATCTATGTCGATAATATGGGAAAGATTATCGAGCGGACGAATCAGGAGGATTCCGTGGCCGGTCAGGATATCTATCTGACCATTGATTCCGAATTGCAGAAATATTGCTATGATACGCTGGAAAAGGAGATTGCCAATGTGCTGCTTACCAATATCACGGAAAAGGAAATTAAGGAAGACAAGGATAAAGATGAGGAAGAGACAGTAAGAGATAAGCACATTCCAATCTCTGATGTGTATTATGCCCTTTTTGACAACAATGCGCTGGATATTACCCATTTAGGAGCAGCGGATGCAGGTCCCAATGAACAGGCAGTCAATGACCAGCTCAATGCAGCCAGGGATAGTGTATTATCGAGAATCCGGCAGATTATGTTAGAGGAAAATACGGCGATTAATAATCTGGATAAGGAATATACCGCATATATGCAATATATTTACTCTTATCTCTCCGAAGCGGGAATCTATGACCCCAAGCGCATTGAAAGTACGGACGAGACCTATAAGGAATATGTTGCCGGCAACATATCTTTAGGAACCTTTTTGCAGTATGCCATCAACCAGGGCGCAATGGACATTACGCCCTTTGAGATATCCAGCGATTACTACGATTCGGAAGAGGTATATCATGCGCTGGTAGATTATTTGGAAAAGGTGCTTTCCAAGGATACGGAATTTGATAAGCTGATTATGAAATATATGATTAAGTCCAAAAATGTCAGCGGTACCCAGGTGATTTATATTTTATTTGAGCAGGGCGTGTTAGATGAAAAGGAGGATAAGGATTTTGCCGATTTTACAGCGGGCAGCCTTTCCGATTACAAATTTATCCGGAGAAAAATCAGCAATTTAGAGATTACTCCGGCCCAGCTTGCCTTAGATCCCTGCGAAGGCTCTGTGGTAATCACGGATGTGCATAACGGAAATGTTCTTGCGTTAGTGAGCTATCCCAGCTACGACAATAACCGGCTTACCAATTCGGTGGAACCGGAATATTATGCAAAGCTGATTGCCGATAAGACCAAGCCGTTGTACAACCGGGCTACCCAGCAGAGAACGGCGCCGGGTTCTACCTATAAGATGCTGACAACCATTGCAGGCGTGTCAGAAAACGCCATTCAGCTGGATACCATGATTGATGCGCAGGGAATTTTTACCAAGGCCGACCCGCCGCCAAAATGTTGGCTATATCCCGGAAAACATGGTATAATTGGCATCGAAGAAGCCTTGGAGGTTTCCTGCAACTACTTTTTCTATGAGGTGGGATACCGTTTGGGCGGCGGAGATGAGCATTTTTCCGATTCGGACGGATTGGCAAAGCTATCCAAATATGCGTCGCTGTTTGGACTAGATACCAATTCCGGCATTGAGTTAGATGAGATTGATCCCAATGTCTCTGACGAGACCGTTATTCGAAGCGCCATCGGACAGGGAACCAATTCCTACACGCCGACACAGCTTTCCCGTTATGTAACCACCATTGCAGCCGACGGAACCTGTTATGATTTAAGCATTATCCAGCAGATTAAGACCTTAGACGGAGAAGTCACTTATGATAATCCCCATACGGTCCACGGAACTGTGGATATTGATCCTGCTTTGTGGAATACTGTCCATAACGGTATGCGCCGGGTTGTGCAAAACCATACGCCGGAGGAAATGCTGATTAATCAGATTGATGTAGATGTGGCAGGCAAGACCGGTACGGCAGAGGAAAATCTGGCAAGACCGGCACATGCGCTGTTTGTGTCCTATGCGCCGTTCAACAAGCCGGAGATATCGGTTACAACAGTTATTCCATACGGTTATTCCTCCGGTAATGCAGAGGAGTTAGCCGGATTTATATATGCCTATTATTTTGACCCGGAGAAACTGGAAAACGCATCCATTACCGGTAATGTCAACATGGCAGACTAAGCGGAGGCAGATTATGAAAAATACGGTAATTATTAAGGGAAACCGATACGGCATATCCATTGTGATGGATAGGGATATGGATTTTCCCGATTTGCTGGAGGAACTTAAGGATAAGCTGAAACAGTCGGAAAAATTCTTCGACAGCGACAAACAGTTAGCGGTAACTTTTGAAGGCAGGGAATTGACCAATGAGGAACTGGATCAGGCGTTAACTGTAATCCGGGAAAGTTCAAAATTAAATATCCAATATGTAATGGAAGAAAATTCGGATTTGGAAAAGACCTTTTATCAGCTTATGAAAAAAGAGGAGAACACGACAAGTCCGCAGGAGGAACCCGTTTTCGAAGAGCCGGCGGTTAATGTTCCCGAATTGGAAAATTTGTCGGAGCTTAAGGAGCCGGAACCTATATTTACAGAGGCATTGACAGATGCCGCCGATATGCAGGATAATAATACAGGCTTATTTTATAAAGGCACGCTCCGTTCCGGACAAACATTAGAAACGAAGGATTCTTTGGTTATCATCGGCGATGTGAATCCGGGGGCAACCGTAATCGCCGGGGGCAATATCGTAATTATCGGCGCATTAAAGGGCAGTGTGATTGCCGGAAGCAACGGCAACCCTAACTCTTTTGTGTTAGCCCTTTCCATGGAGCCGATTCAGATACAGATAGCCGATATTATAGCCAGAAGCTCCGATACCAAGCGGGCGGGAAAAATAAAACAGGAGACAATGATTGCATTGATTGTGGATAATCAAATCTGTATTGAACCTATCACGAAAGCAGCAATACAGAATATTCACTTTTAATAAATTTAGGGAGGATAAAAAATGAGTGAAGTAATTGTAATCACATCAGGAAAGGGTGGTGTAGGTAAGACCACTACAACGGCGAATGTAGGAACCGGATTGGCAAAGCTGGATAAGAAGGTGGTATTGATTGACACCGATATCGGACTGCGTAATCTGGATGTTGTCATGGGACTTGAAAACCGTATTGTCTATAATCTGGTAGATGTGGTAGAGGGAAACTGCCGCTATAAGCAGGCGTTGATTAAGGATAAGACCTATCCGAACCTGTTTTTGCTGCCCTCCGCCCAGACTAAGGATAAGACCTCAGTTACGCCGGAGCAGATGAAGAAACTGGTAGAGGAACTGAAAAAAGAATTTGACTATATTCTTTTAGATTGTCCCGCAGGAATTGAGCAGGGCTTTAAGAACGCCATTGCCGCTGCTGACAGGGCGTTGATTGTAACAACCCCGGAGGTGTCGGCTATCCGTGATGCAGACAGGATTATCGGCTTATTAGAGGCCAACGATATCAAGAAGACTGATCTGATTGTAAACCGGATTCGCATGGATATGGTGAAGCGGGGAGAAATGATGTCTATTGAAGATGTGGTTGAGATTCTTGCCATTGATTTAATCGGCGCCGTACCGGATGATGAAAATATTGTCATCTCTACCAACCAGGGACAGCCGCTTGTCGGTGACAATTCCCTGGCAGGTCAGGCTTATTTTAACATCTGCAAGCGGATATTGGGTGAAGAAGTCGACTTTTTAGACTTAAACGATTCCGGTTTTTTCAAGAAATTATCCAAGTTGTTTAAGAAGTCTAACTAAAGAGATGGGAGCGGAGATTATGGGATTATTTGATTTATTTAATAAAAAGAAATCGTCCAGCGATTATGCCAAGGACCGTTTGAAATTATTACTCGTTTCAGACCGCGCAAACTGTTCGCCGGACATTATGGAACAGATTAAAAACGATATTATCGAGGTGATTTCCCGGTATATGGAGATTGACGCCTCCGGTTTAGATATCCAGATTACCCAGACGGAATCGGAGGGCGGGAATGGAACGGTTCCTGCGTTATACGCCAACATTCCAATTAAGGATTTGAAGTCTAAATCTGTAAAATAACAGGAGAATACCATGTTAGAAAATTACCAGCCGCGCAACTACAATTTCAAATTATTGCTGTTAGTGCTATTTGCAACGGTATTTGGGACAGTGATTATTAACAGTGCCGACAGCTCTTATCTGCGCAAACAGATTGTGGGGCTGGCAGTCTGTCTGTTGGGTATGATTGTTCTGTCATTGATTGATTACAAATTTATCCGCAAGTTTCAGCTATTGCTCTATGTAATCAATATTGTCCTGCTATTAGCGGTTTTATTGGTGGGCAGCAAGGCAAACGGCGCGCAGCGCTGGCTGGGTTCCCAGGACGTTATTACCGTGCAGCCCTCAGAGTTTGCCAAAATTATTATGATTATATGTGCGGCTCACTATCTGACGGAGCATAAAGATACAATCAACACCTTCAAAACATTGGCAGGTTATGCGCTGCTTTGCGCAATTCCGCTGTTTTTGATTGTGTCAGAGCCGGATTTGTCTACTACGATAGACCTTTTTGTCATATTATTTACTATGCTGTTTGTGGCGGGACTAAGCTATAAGATTCTTTTGATTGGTTTCTTATGTATGATTCCTCTTGCCGGAAGTTTTTTGTGGTACATCAGGCAGCCGAATCCTTTGTTTTTAAAGGGTTATATGGTGCAGCGTATCCTTTCCTTCCTGTATCCGGAGGATTATGTATCCACCACGCAGTATCAGCAGGATAATTCCGTTATGGCAATCGGCTCCGGCCAGTTGTTCGGTAAAGGGCTTAATAATTCCTCCCTGGCTACGGTTAAGGACGCCAATTTGATTTCCGAGCAGCAGACGGATTTTATATTTTCTGTGGTTGGTGAAGAATTAGGATTTGTGGGAAGTATTCTTCTGGTTGTCATTTTGGGCTGGATTGTGGTACAATGTATTAAGACTGCCAGGAAAGCAAGTGATGATATGGGGATGTATATTGCCACAGGGGTTGCAACGTTGATAGGGTTTCAGACCTTTATCAATATTGGCGTGGCGACATCACTGCTTCCGAATACGGGAATACCGCTTCCCTTTATCAGTTACGGCTTATCGTCTTTGGTAAGCTGTTGCGCAGCCATTGGTTTAGTGTTAAATGTATCCTTGCAACGAAGAAAATACTAGAATGGAGAGGGTTTTTACTATGAATATTGGATTGATTGCCCATGATGCAAAGAAAAAGCTGATGCAGAATTTCTGTATTGCTTACCGGGGAATTCTTTGCAAGCATGAATTATTTGCAACCGGAACTACCGGACGGCTGATTGAAGAAGTTACCAATCTGACGGTACACAAGTATTTAGCCGGACATTTAGGGGGAGAGCAACAGTTAGGCTCAGAGATTGAGCACAACGATATTGATATGGTTATCTTTTTAAGGGATCCGCAGACGCCTAAGTCCCATGAACCGGATATTAACAACATCTTTATGCTATGTGATATACATAATATCCCATTGGCTACAAATCTGGCCACTGCGGAACTTCTGGTAAAAGCTTTAGAACGAGGAGATTTAGATTGGCGTGAAATGTTTAAATAATACAGGCAAACGTGCTTTTTGTCTGCTTTGTCTTGCAATTTTATCTATTTCTTTGTTATCAGGCTGCAGTATGAATGATTCCTATGATATGGACGCACCTTTGCATATCGGCTCAACGGATAAACTGCCCATTGTAAGACCGGCAGGTCTTGCAGCGGAAAATGTAGTAATTCCATATGACGCTTATGTATATGATGATGACGGTATGGAATATGAAGCCGGATTGCTGATTAATGAGACGCAGAACCGGGTGATTCAGGCAGTGAATCCCCACAAGAGAATCTATCCTGCCAGCATGACCAAGATTTTAACAGCGATTGTGATTATGGAGGCTGTGGAACAGGGACAGATTTCCCTGAATGATACTGTGGTGATTCAGAAGAAGATTGAATTTAACGAGGATAATGTGACGATTATGGGCTTAGAACCTGGAGATTACATTACCGTAAATGAATTGATGCATGGGTTATTGATTTCCTCATTTAATGACTGTGCTGTGGCTTTAGCCAGATATGTGGCGGGTTCTGTCAGTAAATTTGTTGACTTAATGAACCAGAAAGCAGCCGAATTAGGCGCTACGAATTCCCATTTTGTAAATCCTCATGGATTGCATGATAATAACCATTATACGACGCCATATGATTTATATCTGATTTTTAAATGTTTTCTGTCGAAGGATACGCTGGTTCAGATTGACAGTAACAGCACGTATCTGCTTACCATGTACCGGGGAGAGAAAAAGATTCAGATGGAACTGAAAGCGACCAATGCATTTTTATCTGATTCCTTTGAGATGCCTACAGGCTATCACATTACCGGTTGGAAGACCGGCACCACGGAAAAGGCGGGAAGCTGTATTATTTTGGAATTTGTAAAGGATGAAACAGGAGAGGAGTATATTTGCCTTGTATCCAATGCTTCCGACCATGAGACCTTATATGAAAATGTGGAAGATATGTTAAAAGAAATATATTAATAAGCAGGAGGCAATGTCATGATTGAATTAGTTGCAGGAGAAAAGGGAAAAGGAAAGACCAAAATGCTTATGGCTAAGGCCAATAACGATATTAAGGTTACAGGCGGCAATATCGTATATTTAGACCAGAACAATAAGCATATGTATGAGTTGAGCAACCGGGTACGGCTCATCAACGTACCGGAATATAATATACATTCATCCGATATGTTCCTTGGCTTTATCTATGGGATCGCCTCGCAGGACCATGATCTGGACTGTATGTTTTTGGATAATTTTCTGACGATTGCCTGCATTGAGACAGCGGAAGATATTGAGCCGATTGTAAGAGAATTGTCTGTAATTTCCGAAAAGTTTGAACTGGATTTCGTGATTGGAATATCCAAAGCAAAAAATGATTTGTCAGAATATCTTCAAAATCTTGTAACGATAGCTTTGTAGCTTTACGCAAAAGACCGCCCAAGGATGTATGCACATCCCCAGCGGTCCCTTTTTCTTACTGTAATTCACTGTTCATGCGACCATAGTAAGAAATAGCATATAATCCGCCGATTCCCACAATCGCATATATGATTCGTGTAAGAATGGACATCTGACCAAACAGGGTGCTTACCAGATCAAAATCAAAAAATCCAATGAGTCCCCAGTTAATTGCACCAATCACTACAAAGGTTAAAATGGTATAATCTAATGCCTTCATGCGGTACTCCTTTCTGTATCTTGGAATATTAATATTGTTTGAACATTTTAGAAAATTTATTCATAAATAATTGTAGTTATTTATCAAAAATGGTACAATAGATTGATGTGAAAAACTGGAGGTGTCTGTTTGAGCCGAAAACGAAGACCGGTTTATACCAACGAATTTAAATTAAATATAGGAACAGTTATATTTATTATTATTTTTATATATGTTTTAATTCGGATTTGTATGTCCCTGCAAAAGGAAAGTCTTTCCATATATGAAGTGCAGAACAGTTATATTGACACCAATATCAATACCACGGCGCTGATTGTCCGGGAAGAAAAGCTTGTCAGTGCAAGCGGTTCCGGCTATGTCAGTTATTATGTGCGGGACGGGGAAAAGATTGGCAAGGATAAGACCGTGTACACTATCGATGAGACCGGAAGCGTATATGAAAAGATAAAGGACGCCGACAAGGACGATCTGACTATGTCAGACGAGGCTATGAACGAGGTGCGTACCCGGATTTCTACCTTTGAGAATTATTTTGATTACTCTAATTATTCCGAGATTTATAATTTTCGGTATGATATAGAAAATGCAGTATTAGAGCTTACCAATGAAGCGTTGATTGAACAGTTGACTTCCTTAGATAATGAATCTACCAATGTGTCTACTTATAAAAAGGTCAACACCACGGAATCCGGCATTATCACCTATTATAAGGACGGATATGAAAACTTTAATATCAACCATTTTAAGGCGTCTGACGTGGACAAGGATAATTATAAAAAGACCACGTTAAAGACCGGTGAGATTATCAATGCAGGGGATCCGGTATATAAGCTCATTACTTCGGAGAACTGGTATTTAGTGGCTCCGCTTACCAAGACAGAAAAAAGAGCTCTGAATGACAAGCAGACTGTCCGGATTAATATTCATAACAGCGCTAAGAATATTACATGCAATTTCCGTCTGACGGAGGTAGACGGCAAATATTTTATTATTCTGGCGTTAAACCAACAGATGGTGAATTACATAAATAACCGGTTTATTGATATTGTGATTTTAATGGATCAGATGGATGGCCTTAAGATACCAAACAGTTCCATTACGGAAAAGGAAGTCTATAAGATTCCGGAGGAATTTCTTTCAAAAGGCTCCGATTCCATGAGCGAATCATATTTAAATGTCAAGAAGTTAGATGAGACAGGTGAGGTGACGGTAAAGCAGGTAGAGCCTACAATATATAAAACAGAAGATGGCATTTGTTTTGTGGCTCCCGAACAATTTTCGGACAACGACGTGCTTTTGAATACGGATAACAACGAAACGCTTTCGCTGTCCCAGGCGAAAACGGATAAGATAAAAGGCGTCTATTGCATTAATCAGGGAACGGCTGCCTTTCGTTATATTGATATTTTATATCAGGATGATGAATATACGATTGTCAAGTCGGACGTGCCTTACAGCATTGCATGGTATGATAGGATTGTTTTAAATCAGGCAATGGTCGTAGAAAATCAAATCATTAAGTAAAGAAGGTGTCATTGTGGTAGCGGATAATTACAGAAGTATCAGAAAACAGGTCGATGAAACTGCGTTAAAATGCGGGCGGCAGCCGGAGGAGATTACACTGATTGCCGTGAGCAAGACCAAGCCGTTAGAGGATATCGAGGAACTGATTCAAATCGGAGTAAAGGATTTTGGAGAAAATAAGGTACAGGAGCTTTGTGATAAATATGAAAGGGTATCTGCACCTGTGCGGTTTCACCAGATTGGCCATTTACAGACGAATAAAGTCAAGTATGTTGTGGATAAAGCATCTTTAATCCATTCCGTGGATTCCTTAAAACTTGCAAAAGAGCTTCAGAAAGAAGCCGCCAAACGCCAGATCATATCAGAAATTTTAATCGAGGTAAATGTGGCGGAGGAAGCTACCAAATTTGGTTTACACACAGAGGAAGTATTGCCTTTTGTACAGGAAATTGCGAAATTTGCCAATATTCATGTGAACGGATTGATGACAATTGCCCCTTTTGTGGAAAATCCGGAAGAAAATCGAAAGTATTTCCGCACTTTAAAGCAATTATCACTTGACATAATATCAAAAAACATTGATAATATTAATATGAATGTCTTGTCCATGGGCATGACCAATGATTATAAAGTTGCTATAGAAGAAGGAGCAACCATGGTGCGGGTGGGAACAGCAATTTTTGGCGCCCGTAATTACACTATATAAAGGAGATATATCATGGCAAATAGCGGAATGAAGAAATTTATGGATTTTTTAAGATTGACGGACCTGGATGACGATGATTATGACGACGACGATTTGTTTGACGAAGATGAGGACGACTACTATGAGCCGCCTAAAAAGAAAGGCAAAGATTCATCCTATTATGACGATGAATATTATGATGACTATGAACCTAAGAAACCAAAGGCAAAACCGACAAGGGTTTCAGGGCCAAGTAAATTAGTATCTATTAACAGCCGTAATAATAACAGGAGTATGAGTCAAGTGTACGTAATCAAACCACAGGAATTCAATGATGCACAAAAGGTAACAAGCTATTTGAAAGAGGGAAGAACCGTTGTAATCAATATGGAAGGAATCGAGGTTCGCTCCGCACAGAGAATTATCGACTTTATAGGAGGCGCCTGCGAGGCTTTAGACGGTTCTCTGCAGGGAATATCCGAGAAGATATTTATTGCTGCGCCCCACAATATTGATGTAACCGGCGACTTGCGGGATGAGATTTTAAGCGAGGCTTCCTTAGCGCCGGAATTGACTGCGTTCTGATTTTAATAGTTCCAAATGGTATTATAGTTTTGTTCGTATTTTTTAGGGGATATAAATGTATTGGGTAGGAGGAGAACTGTATGTTAACACCAGTAGATGTTCAAAATAAAGTCTTTAAGGGCGGTATCGGCTATGACAAAAAAGATGTGGAGACCTTTATGAATGAATTGGCCTCTGATTACAGTGAGCTTTACCGTTCCAGTGTAGAATTAAAGGATAAGGTAGCCACGTTAGATGAAAGTTTACAGCATTACCGCTCCATAGAAGAGTCTATGCAGAAAGCCTTAACGCTTTCCGAAAAGACTGCAGAAGAGACAGTGAATGCAGCCAATGACAAGGCTCGTCAGATTAATACGGAAGCGGAGAAGAAAGCGGAGGCGATTTTAGAGGACGCCAAGGCGGAGCTTCAGGAGACAAAGGAAGAGATTTACCGTCTTCAGCAGCAGCATGCTACTTTCAAGGAGCAGTTTTCCAAGATTTTAGATGCACAACTTAAGCTGATGGACGGCGAAGTCATTGATATTGATTTGGGTGTCTTTACACCAAGTCAGAATTATGGCGGAGGTTTTGGCAATTATTCCGGAGGCGGCTTGGGAAGCGAAGGCGGTCTCGGCGGCTTAGGTGACGGAGGCGGTTATACCGGAGCCAGTCCCGAAGGACGGGAGCGTACCAATCAGGAGCCTGCCTTTGACAGAGGAACCAGTCTCAATATGGATCCGTTTGCAGACGCCATGAACGGAGGAGGACGATTCAGCAGGCAGACCGGAGGAGCCTATAACGGCAATGGTTCCGGAAATAAAAAGAAGGCGGCCGCCAATAATAATGCCGCTAAATCCACATTGAATGTAAAGAATGAGAAACCGGGTGCCAATAAGGTTAAGAAGAATTTTGCTGAAAAACCGGCTCCAGCCAAGCAGCCGGAAGATACAATGCCTGATAATACAGTAGCAAAGGAAGCTGCGCCAAAAACGGCTCCACAGACTTCAACAAATAGCGAACCGGAGCGGACAGCGCCCAAATCTGCGCCGCATCCGGCTCCGCAGCCAAAAATGGTACAGCCTGAGATGAAGTCGGAGACAGTTCAGCCGGAACCGACAGCAGCAAAGGTGCCGCCTAAGACGCCGCCTATGCCTCATCAGATTATTCCGGAGGAGCAGGTCAGCGGCGAGGTGGAAAGTCCTGTCAATGAATCCAATATGTTAGATTCAGAGGATAACTACAGCGAAGGCTTTGATTTTGTCAGTGAAGATAACGCTGCGGCGGCTGCCGAAATGCCGACAGCGGCAGATTTAGACGACGATACAGTCAGCGGTGAGGTAGAAGATCGCATTAACGAATCCAATATGTTAGATTCAGAAGATAATTACAGTGACGGTTTTGATTTTGTCAGCGAAGAAGACGAGACAGCAGGAGACAACGGCGCTGCAGACGAGGACGCCTATGTAGGCGAAGTGGAAGAGCGTGTCAATGAATCCAATATGATTGATTCTGAGGATAACTATGACGACGGCTTTGACTTTGTAGTTGGCGGCAATGATTCTGAGGAAGAGGGAATCCCTACTATTAATTCAGGATTAAACATCGATCCTTTTGCGAACGCTGCTCCGGAATCCACCCCGGAAGACGAGGATGTTTTAGTCGGGGACGTGGAAGAAAATGTGAAACAGTCTAACTTAATTGGCAACGCAGATGATGAGGAAGAAGGCTTTAAGTTCCTCTAATCAAAAAAGGACGGATATACAGATAATATGGAATTAAGAAACAATGCGAACCGGAGAGAGAATAGAACGATTGCAGGGAAACTCATACCTGCAATCGTTTGTTTTGTCGTTTTGGTTGGAGTAGATCAGATAACCAAATATTGTATCACGAACAATATGGCGTTATATTCTTCCATACCGATCATTCCCGATGTACTCGAAATTCATTACATCCAGAATCGCGGAGCCGTATGGGGAATACTGCAGGGCAGGCAGATTATATTTTATATATTTACCGGCTTTGCCATGATTCTTGGCTGCTGGTTTTATATACGCTGCAGCAAGGTACAAAAATTCAGGGCGCTGCGCGCATTGGACGTGTTAATTATGGCCGGTGGAATGGGAAATTTTATTGACCGGATACGTTTTCAGTATGTCATTGATTTCATTTATTTTAAATTAATTGATTTTCCGGTGTTTAATATAGCGGACTGTTATGTAACGATTGGCCTTTTCTGTCTCAGCTATCTGCTGATTTTTAAGTATAAAGAAGAGGAACTGGAGGCAATATTTTCAAGGCGGGCTGCGTCCGGTGACAACGCCCCCGGAAACGAATAAGAAAATTTCCGCAAAATGCAGCCAGCCTATGGAAAATTATGGAGGAACATATGGATTATGCTTTAGAATATCCGGCAATTTCTTCTGAACGGATTGATAAATATATTCATGAACAGCTTCCGGAACTGTCGAGGTCCTATATCCAACAGCTCATCAAACAGGAAAATATCAGGGTAAACGGCGCTTCCTGCAAGACAAACTATCAGTTAAAGCCGGGGGACCGGATTGAGATTCAATATGAAGAACCAAAGGAATTAGAGGCTTTACCGGAAAATATTCCCCTTGATATCGTTTATGAAGACAACTCCATTATTATTGTCAACAAGCCAAAAAATATGGTCGTTCATCCGGCACCCGGTCATGAATCCGGAACGTTAGTCAATGCGCTGCTTTATCATTGCCGGGATTCCCTGTCTACCATAAATGGCGTAATCCGGCCGGGAATTGTCCACCGGATTGACCAGGATACCACAGGACTTTTAGTGGTCTGTAAAAATGACCAGGCCCATAAATGTCTGGCTGAACAGTTAAAGGTACACAGTATAACCAGAAAATACCATGCCATATGCTATGGCTGTTTTAAAGAACCAGAGGGAACAGTAGACGCCCCAATCGGCAGACATCCCGTAGACCGCAAGAAAATGGCGGTAAACCGGAAAAATGGGAGAGAGGCGGTTACCCATTACCGGGTGCTGCAAACCCTTCAAAATCAATATTCCTATATTGAATGTACCTTAGAAACAGGCAGAACCCATCAAATCCGCATACATATGGCCTCGATTGGACACCCCATCTTAGGAGACGCCGTATACGGTCCTGCCAAAAGCAAAATAAAGGGATTGCAGGGACAAACCCTTCACGCAAAAACCCTTGGATTTATTCATCCGGATACGGGAAAATATGTTGAGTTTGATTCTGAACTGCCTGAATATTTTCAGGAATTATTAGACAAATTAAATGGAGGGCCTTTAGAATCGTTCTAAGGGCCTTTTTCATTGCCGGAATCTAGTTGTAAATGAGTGTCTTTATCCGATCTGCGGTTATTTACCTGGCTTTTCTCTTAAGGTAACGGCATCTTTTGCCTTCATTCTCTGCCATTCATCAATATCCGCATAGTGCTTCCTGGTGGTATTGACATCCTTATGGCCTAACACGTCCGCTACCAGATAGATATCCTCTGTCTGTTGATATAAAGCGGTACCGTAAGTACTTCTTAACTTATGGGGCGTAATTTTCTTAAGGGGAGTGGTGACAGAGGCATATTTTTTAACCATATTTTCTACGCTGCGGACGGAAATGCGTTTGCGCTGGGAGCTCAAAAACAAGGCGTTTTCATGACCCTCCACAGTGACAATATCCTTTCGGACCTGCAAATAATCCTGAAGGGCTTCCCTGGCTTCAGAACCAAAGTAAACGAAAGCCTCATAGCCGCCTTTCCGTACCACCTTAATACGGTCATAATCAAAATCAATATCCTGAATATCTAATCCCACACATTCCGACACCCGGATGCCTGTGCCTAACATCAAGGTAAGCAGGGCTAAATCCCGGACCCTGGATTTCTCATGATAAGCCTGCTGATGGTTGCTTAGCTTATTGCCGTACTCGACATTGTCCAAAAACTGCGCAATTTCGTTAGGATCCATACGAATTATGGCTTTTTCATGAATCTTAGGCGTATCCACAATCATCGCCGGATTAGCGTCAATTTTCTTATTCTTATATAAATAGTTAAAAAATACCCTTATGGAGGTTAATTTTCGCTTTAAAGCCTGTTCACCGTTGGTATATTCCCTGCCGTCCTTAACGTAATATTTCAGATAGTCTAAATATTCCTCAATGTCTTCCGATTCAATCTGGTCTATGGCAGATAACGGGATGTCGGCAGGCATCTTGTTCCGAAATGTGGGATTGTGGCTGCAGAGAAATTCAAAAAAACTTTTAATATCTCTGGCGTAACCCAAACGGGTGCGGGGCGCTTTGGTATATTCAATGGAACGAAAAAAAGTCGATACGTATCCGGGGAGTTCACTTAATACCTCGCGCATTAAAAGAACATTGTGAATTTCTTCTTCCTGATGATAAGTTTTATTTGCCATAGCCTGAGTTTCCTTTCTTTTAACCTGTTTACTGGTATTATAACAAACCCTTGTTTTTATTGCAAGTTTTTTTCGTTAAACTTGGGTTTTGCGAATAATTGGATTTCTAACTGGAAAACTTTTAAGCACTATCTTCTCTTTTCGTTCCGTGACAACACATAGGTTTTATTAACCTCTGTGCCGGTATGAAAAGGAATCCGGCCACCCCTTATTCAGGGATGGCCGTAATTACAATATAGCTTTCCTTCGATACATATTTTGCACAGGAAATTATGGTAATTTGTCTTTGACTCGTCTGGCTGCAATATTTACTGGTTTCATTCATATTTTCATAGCTTACCTTGGTTACCCTGTAACAGTCTTTGGAATTCTTCGTTTTTATATAAATGGTATCTTCTTTGTCCAATTCCTTAATTCTGTTTAGGGAATGTCCATATAGTCTTGAAGCATGTCCGCATATAATATAATTCCCTCCATTTTCATATTTCATGGTATCTGCCGCCGTGGCTAGTCCATAATCCTTTAAATGCTCCAATCGTTCGGTTCCTGTATATACAACCTTATTTAAATTAATCTTAGGTATGGATAAAATACAGTCGCCAAGCCATACGTGATTTGAATTAGAGGATGCGGCCGAAACTTTTGTTTCATGGATTGCCTCTGTATCATAATCTGCTGCGGATATATAATGGCTGTCATACGGAATTTGTATATCTAAAATATCCGGAAACAAATTCTGTTCCATCATTTGAATTTGAAGCTGCTCATTATATTCTATGTTGTATACATTCATATACTTATACAAGCTATACAAAAACAGTATGCATATTACTATGAAACATACAACGAGCCCTGCTTTTTTAAGATAAAAATGTTTACCCATATTCGTCGTATAATCCCTTAATGCGATTTCTTCTTAAGTCTTTTTAAAATCAGCCCATGCCGCCCATATAATATCCGAAACAGGCCAACAATTAAAATGAAGCATAAGACAATACCCTCTTTATAATATTCGGAAAATCCTAATTGCAGCATTGGATTATTGGTGATATTTAAAATCCTGGTATCACCAGACACGAGTTCAAAACGATATTTATCATTGCTTGAATAATATCCGTTCCTGCATTTTGTCTCAATAAAATAATACTTACCATATGGAAGGTTGTCTACCAGTATAATTCCCTTTTTATCCGTTTTATAAGTGCCGATTGGCTCATCCTTATCGTTATATAAAGTAAATTCGACACCTTTTAACCGCTTTCCCGTGTTGGCGTCAGTTTTGATGATCTTGACAGAGGACTTGGACAGTTGATTGATAAAAGGCGTGCCCTGGTCTGCCCGGATCGTAATATCCTGATTCTTATTAGCGCTTATCTCAAAGGGATGTGCATTAGGATCGATATCATACCCTGCATTCGTTTTTAATTCCTTCACATAATAATTGCCAACAGGAAGTTTGGTTGTCAGGCTTCCTATGCCATTGACATCTGTAACAAGATAACCGACGCAGGTATCAGACGGGAGCTTTTCACCGGTAGGAAATGTATATTCAAATCCCTGATAAATACCAAAAACAATACCTTCAAGAGGAACCTGTTTGTAAATTAATTGCTTGCCTTTTGCTTTTGCCTGCTCTCCTACCTTAGATAGGCTAAGCTGGCAATTACACAATTCATTGTCCATGGAAGCTTCCAACACAGGTGGTTTTAATGGATTATAACTGGTGCTCTCAATACCACATTCAAAATAAATCTTATCCGTGTTCATCCGGTATGCTTCAGGTGCAGCCGTCTCTATAACATAGTAATTTCCGGATTTGACATCCTTAAATTCAGCGACGCCGTTTTCATCGGTTACGGCTTTGGAAATAAAGGTATTATCTTCCTTGCGATACAATGAAAATTCAACATTAGACAGGCTTTGCTGCTGCAATTCATAGCTGATATATTCCCCATAATCTGTAGTATTCGAACATGTCCCAGAAAAGATTTCTCCATTCTTCCGTATCCGTATGATAAAATTTTGTTTCTCATTGAGAATCTCTTTTTCAGCAAAAAAAGATTTTGTCTCTTGTTTATACCAAAATTCATCTTTGGAAATCTCTACAACGCCATCACTAATAATGTATCCTTCGGGGGCTTCTAATTCCTTAAGATAATAGTCGCAGTAAGGCAAATCATTAAATTGAATTGCGCCATTTGCGTCGGAAACTGCCTCTTTAATCAGAGAATCCTTTGCAAGCACAATTTCTCCATTGATATTTTTAATGTCTGCCGCTGCATATAATCCGAAACGGGCGCCCTGCAATGGTAATTTCTTTTCCTGTTTGTGATCCGTATTGTCATAATAATATTTAAATATCTGCAAATTACAAGGTTTTAAATAGTTCTTAAGTTCAAAATCGACTGTACTATACTCCCCGGATTCTTCTCTTTTGATTGTAAAAGAATATGTTTGCGAATCAATTGTATACAGCGGATGTGTCTCTTCTTCTTTGAAATAATATTCTCCGGGTAACAAATCGTTTGCTTCTATATGACCGGAAGAATCCGTTGTTAAGTCAGCAATTTTTTGATCCTTGGAATAGAATATCTTATCATTTAAAGTAACGTTTTCTTTGGCATATAACCCAAATTTAACACCGGAAAGCGGCAGTTCCTGTTCCGTTGTAAATTGTGAGTCGGAAAAAGAAAGTTTTTCTCCGGTTTTCTTGATGGAAAGTTTTCCCAATATAGGGGCGTTTTCAACATCAAATTCAAAGGCGCAGGTTGCGTTTGTCAACTGAAAATATGCGCCGTCCCAGTCGTTTATATAATGATTTCCCGGCGTCTCTTCGACAATACGGAAAAAACCGTTGGTGTTATTGACAGATTTGTATATATTGCCACTCTCATACTGTTTGGTTGCTGCATTGTAAGTAAGCGGTTTGTAATATACATATTGCCCGGTTGTACTGTCATATTGCTGCAGGCTGAACGTAGCGTCAGGAATGTTTTCCCCTGTCATGCTATCTTTTTTCCTAAGTATCACATTCCCTACAAGAAATCCAAATGATATTGAATCACCGGCAGAAGAAATGTCCGTCAGCAATCCGCCAATTTCCTGTGAGGCATGACTGGCATCTGTACTCTGCCACGCTCCTGCAAGATAACGGTTGAAATTAACAGTTTCTGATAATGTAACAGTATAGTACCCAGGTGCCAACCCTTCTATACCGGACACAGGCAGATACATCCTACAGGCAGAATCATATCTGGTGGCATCATGCTCTAATGAAATTGCTTCAGGAGCGATTCCTGTGCCTGATACACTTCTGGCGAATGTATTAACAGTAGAATTGTTTGCATCAATCTGACAATTAATATAAGGTGTCGTAACGGCATCACCGGATAAATACATATCATAGGTATCCGGTGGGAGAAAATTAAAGTTAAATTTAGTAAAGTCTGCTGTTTCTGCATATATGGCAGCATTGCGACAATATTCCAAAAATGCGTCTGTACATTTTTTCAATGTGGCTGTGTTATCCTTGTAGGCAATTTTGGAATAATCAATACCGTAATTGGCTTTATCATCGCCATATTCATATATGAGCGCATGAATTACTAACTGTGTCATATAGTAATCAAGTATTGTGTTGCCTGTGCTGAACTGACTGTTTGCAAGCCCTTTCCAGGTGGAAGCCCCGCAATAATATGCAATGGCCAGTCTGGCGCGTAAAGTATTATTGAACAGGGTATTCTTAACGGAATATTCCTTCCCAAAATCAATATGTTTGGAATAATCCATGCAGTACAGATAATCATTCTGCCCTTCTGTCCTCTTTACGGATGTCTTATAATCGCTGCCATTATATGTTGCAAAGGAAATATAAGCATAATCTCCCGAATTATATAAGTATTGGTCTTTCTTATAATCATCAGGTAAATTATTCTTAATATTCTTATACGCATAGTGATCAATGTTGATTGCAGCATATACCTTTTCTCCGGAACAAAATACCATGAAGAAAAAAATTAATAAAAATGCAAAACTATAGTGTAGTATTCTGTGTAGATTATTCATATGAAACATAATTGTCCTTTCCAAGACATTATGTATGATGAAGAAATTTAGAGTATATTGATTATTACATATAAATATATTCTTGTCAAGATAGAATTTTAGAAAAGTGTAATTATTAGAAAAATAATCTAATATGCACGATTGGGACGGCATTTACCATCTTTGCCGTCCCAACCATAACAGGCTGCAATGCGCTTGTGCAGCAGATAAAATGCATTAGTATTCCCTGTATACCGGAATAAGCAGATAGCAACCGGCATGAATGGTATCCTGATTCAGATTATTAATCTCCTTCACCTCAGCTATATAATCGTTATAATCTGCCTCAGATACAGCATATTCCATTGCAATATCCGTTAAAGTGGTCCCCTCTTCTATTGTAATAGTGGTAAAAGACTTATCATAGGAGCGGGATTCATCCGCCTGTACCGACGTCATATGCCCAATTATAAAGGAAACAATAATTAAAATTCCCACAATGATTAACATAATATTATTACGGTTAATTACATTAAACTTCATAATGATACCTCCTTACATCCAATCGAATATCTGTTCGTTTTTAGTATAATAGCAAACATTTGTTCTTGTGTCAATACTTTCTCGAAAATTTGTTCGGAATAAATGTTTGCTTTTTGAGACATTTTATGGTATCATAAAAAAAGAGTTTCTATTTGGATATATCCAATCCATATAAAGTTATCTTATATCTTATGAACGGTGTTGTTTTACAGACACGCAGAGAATATAAGGGAAAAGGAGATGTACGCCTATGCCGGGAAAGATCAGCGCAAAGCAACAGGAGATTTTGAATTTTATTAAGGATACGATTTTACAAAAGGGATATCCGCCCTCTGTACGGGAGATTTGTGAGGCTGTAAAGTTAAAGTCCACTTCTTCCGTCCACTCCCATTTAGAGACATTAGAGAAGAACGGTTATATCCGCAGAGATCCCACCAAGCCAAGAACCATTGAGATTTTGGACGATATGTTCGGCTTAGCGAGAAGAGAGCTTGTGAATGTTCCCATTGTGGGACAGGTGACTGCCGGCCAGCCCATATTGGCGGTGGAGAATATTGACGGCTATTTTCCGGTTCCACCGGAATATCTCCATAATAAGAATACCTTTATGCTGAAGGTAAAAGGCGACAGTATGATTAATGCGGGAATCTTTGACGGGGATTTAATTCTTGTAGAGGAACAGCCCACTGCCAGAAACAGTGAGATTGTCGTTGCCCTGATTGAGGACAGCGCCACTGTCAAGCGTTTTTTCAAAGAAGACGGGCATTTTCGTCTTCAGCCGGAGAATGATTATATGGAGCCGATTATTGTAGATGATGTGTCCATATTGGGAAAGGTAATCGGCCTGTTCCGCACGTTCTAACATGGATAATGATTAGAATAACAGCTTCCGGTTTGAGATAAGCGGTTCCTTCGGCGGCGTCAACTGATAACAAGATCACAGTAGAACCCTTCCCGGTTCTCTTTACAGGTTGCATAACGGTATCTCACCCTGTTTCCTTCATTGAAACGCACGAAGAAAGCGGAGTAGGGATACCGGGTACGCTCCATAAAGCTTCCCATTACTTCTACTGCGCTTTCCACAGAGAAATTCGCTAATTTGATATCCACGAGATAGTGATTTCCCCTTATCAGCACGCTGTTTTTAATAATATCCTCATAATCTGCCAGCGCTGCATGCAAAATCCCTCTCGTTATATCGTCGCAGACAAGATTGATATTTGCAATATATTCATTCATCATGGCAACCATAGATGCATCGCCCCATTTCTTTCAACTTAACTAATATATTTCCTTGTCCGGATTGGACTGTAATATTTCCTTAAATTCATCAAAATGCTTCTCGAACAAGTCTACCACATCCGGGTCAAAATGCGTCCCGCTGGAACGGACAATTTCTTTATATGTATCGTCTAAAGACCAGCCCTCCTTGTAATAACGCTGGGAGGTCAATGCGTCAAACACATCGCAGACCGCCATTAACCGGCTGATATAGGAAATCTTCTCTCCCTTCATTCCCAGATAACCGGTGCCGTCCCATTTTTCATGGTGCTCTAAGGCAATGGTTTTCGCAATCTGCATAATGTCTCCCGGACATTTGGAAAGCAGGGCCTCGCCGTATAAGACATGGTTTTTCATAATTGCATACTCTTCATCGGTCAGCTTATCCGGTTTGTCTAATATCTCCTCCGGAATCATCAGTTTGCCAATATCATGCATCATGGACGCCACAGCCAGCTTATCCACATAATCTGCGGTAAATCCGGAAGCTTTGGCCAAAACCCGCATATATTCCGCCACTCTATGTATGTGGTCGCCGGTTACTTTGGATTTGCTCTCGGAAATCTCTGCAAAGGCGTAAATCAGCTCCTCCTGACTGTGCATTAAGTCCGTATTGGCGTCAATGGTCTTATTCAGCATGACCATATTTCGTTCTACAATATAGTAAGAAAATAAGGTGGTGACAAGGACTAAAACAATCCTCAAAAAGACGCCATAGACCATGGCTTCCTCTAAATTCCTAAAACCTTCTAACACCCTGTCGCAGATCACATAATAGCGGAGCAGCAGGGTTGACAACACGCACAGACAGTCAAAAAATGTAGTGGTGACAATTAATTTCTTATCGCAATATAAGGTTGCAATCAGTAATGGGTAAATGACTAAAACAACGAAATCATAGGAAACAAAGGTACTCAATAAAAATACCACAGCCAGGCAGCACACAATCACATAGTATTTAATCCAATGCTGCTCCAGTTTCAGAACATTGACAACTACGGACGGAATTAAGAGTAATAAAATAGAACTGATAAATACAATGGTTACTACATATTTATCACATTCATAATAATCCGTCATAATAAAAAGCCATAAAGAAATCATAAATAATACCGTAATGCGCAGGCATTTGGCGGCAACCTTATTCACTTCCAGAGTATTCCTTCGTATCAATAAATCCCTATCCATATTCTCTCCCACTGCTTGTTCGGCTATCTTTGGTTATCCATGCTCTCTCATAAATCAGAAACATCTATCATTTTTCCATCAAGCCAGATTTTTTCCAGATTATAAAACAACCGGTCTTCCTCATTAAAGATATGCACGATGACATCCTGAAAATCCATTAAAATCCAGTTAGCGCTCTGGTATCCCTCAATCTGGCGGGGCTTTATGCCTGATTCATGAAGCTTCTCTTCTACATTATCCGCCATGGCCTGTACCTGGTTGCGGTTGGTACCGCTGGCGATAATGAAATAATCGGCCATAACAGAAACCTCTGATATGTCAATCACCCGGATATCATTTGCTTTTTTATCCTTAAGTCCTGCTACTGCAAGCTTTGCACACTCTCTGCTGGTCATTGCTTTTTGGCTCCTCTTCTTAAAAATCTATCATCAGGCTGTTGTAATAGTCATAGGTCTGCTGGGTAATCGGGTCTACTGCCGCTCCCTTCTTTCCCAGATACTGCACACAGTTCTTCAAAATATGTATAAGACACAAATCCAGATTCTCATATGCTTCCCGGCGTATCTGCTCCATCTCTGGCAGCATATTGCGGTTAGGTTCAATGTAGTCCGCAATATAAATAATCTTCTCCAAAGCCGTCATCGCCGGTTTGCCTGTGGTGTGGTAACAGATGGCAGATAGAATCTCCGTATCTGTCACGCCGTACTTCTCTTTGGCATAAACGGCGGAGAGCTTGGCATGTAACAATTCCGGATTGTCGTATTCACATTGGGAAATGGGAATGCCACGCTTTTCACATTTATGAATCTTCTTCTCATTGGGCACATATTTGGCACAGTCATGCAATAATCCTGCCGTCAGCGCCTTCTCTAAATCCACGCCATATACAAATGCCATAGTACCTGCGGTATATTCCACGCCTAAAGAATGTTCAAACCGTTTGTCCGTAAGTTTGTTTTTCAGTTTGTCCCGCATTTCCAATCGATTCATGTCCCAAGTCCGTCCTTTAACAATCAAACAATGTTAATTATACCAAAAAAAGTACACAATTTCAATGAAACCGCATACTTTTTGTAAAAATTTAGGAGCCTTAATCTATTGGCTTGTATATAATTGGTGCGCTATGATATATTCCCTGACCGTTTCCGGCAGAATTTCCGGTGAAAGCTCCTTTACTGGGTTTACATTTCCCTGAAGATTATAGAATTTTTCCCGAATTTCGCTGGAAGAACAGGTAAGCTCCGGACAGTCAATCAGAAAAAATGCTTCCTTCCCAAACAGCCGGTTAAGCCGTTGAATTTCCTGATTCATCTCCTCCGGCGTCCTGCCATCCCGGCAGGCGGCAAGAATAACCGCATGTTCCACAATGACTTCCGGATGTATCCATTTGTCAAAATAATAAAGAGAATCAGCGCCTAAGATAAAGAAAAAATGATGTTCCGGGTATTTGACGCTCAACAGTTCCATGGTTTGGTAGGTGTAGGTTTTGCCCTCCCGTTTCAGTTCCAGTTCACAGGCTTTAAATTCAGGAAAGTCCCGGATAGCAAGCCTTACCATGGCAAGCCGGTCTTCACCGGAAATCAGTCCGCTGTCTGATTTGTAAGCCGGTATATGATTGGGCATAAACCAGACTTCATCCAGAGAAAATTGCTGAAAAGCAGCTTTTGCAATTCCGATATGTCCATTGTGAATGGGATTAAAGGTTCCCCCCATAATACCAATCCGCGCCATAGTCTCCTCCTTTAAGGCAGTTCAATTTTCGGCTTTTTGGAATTTCTTCTGTATAATACAATCTTTTTGCCAATTACCTGTACCACCTGAGACTTTGTGCGTCCGGCGACGGTTTCCGCTAATGCTTTGGGATCCTCCATACAGTTTTTCAGCACGCTCAGCTTAATCAGCTCCCGTTTTGTGATTGCTTCGTCCACAGAGGCAACCAGCTCCGGCGTGACGCCGGATTTTCCTATATTGATAATCGGATCCATGGTCATGGCAAGGCCCTTTAAATAGGCTCGCTGTTTACTCGTCATCGTTTCTTCTCCTTTATATTCCTTCCTCTTAAATGAATGTTCCGCTCGAGAACCTTTAAATGAACGCTCCCTGCGTTTATTCAAGGTATTCGAAGTCAATATCTCCTATGCAGACGGTATCGCCCTCTTCCATTCCCAGGGCTTTTAGGGCGTCTATAATACCGTTATCGGTCATAAATTTCTGGAAGAAATGAAAGCCTTTTTCCGAATCTAAATTGGTATAGCCCAACATTTTCTCCACCTTTGGCCCTTCCACATAAAAGATGTGCGCATCCTCCGGGTCCTGTTCCACTGTGAAAGGCTCATCCGATACATCAAATGAAGGAGTATATTCCGGTTCAAACTCTATAATGTCCTTCGGAGCGTTTTGTACCAGCTCATGCAGATGCCAGAGCAGTTCCTTTAAGCCCTCGCCGGATACGGCGGAAATGGGAAACACCTTCATTCCCTGCGGCTCAAACTCCTCCCGCAAAAGCGCAAGCACCGTCTCCTTTCCAGTCTCGTCCATAGCGTCCATCTTATTGGCTGCAATGACCATAGGGCGGCTGGTAATCTCGATATTATATTTTTTCAGTTCCTCTAAAATGGCATAAATGTCGTTAATCGGATCCCTGCCCTCCACAGAGGCTCCGTCAACTACATGGAGCAGCACTTTAGTCCGCTCTATATGCCTTAAGAATTGAAGTCCTAATCCAACGCCTTCGCTGGCCCCCTCGATAATACCGGGGATATCCGCAATGACAAAACCTGCGCCGTCCCCTAAATCCACTACGCCTAAATTGGGATTTAAGGTAGTGAAATGATAATTGGCAATCTTAGGCTGGGCGTTGGTGACATGGGATAACAGGGTGGATTTTCCAACATTTGGAAAGCCTACCAACCCCACGTCGGCAATTACCTTTAACTCTAACGTCACATAAAGCTCCTGGGCAGGCTGCCCCGGCTGGGCGTACTTGGGGGCCTGCATGGTGGGAGTGGCATAGTGCTGATTCCCGTTGCCTCCCCGGCCTCCCGTTAAAATCACCACAGGCTCTTTTTTGTCAGCCATATCCATGATGACCTTGCCGCTCTCAAAGTCCTTGATTACCGTTCCCGGCGGAACCTTTAAGATAATATCCTCGCCGCTGGCGCCATGCTGCTTTCTCTTGTTGCCCTCTTTTCCGTCTCCTGCGCAGTATTTCCGCACATTCCGGAAATCATTCAGGTTGTTAAGCCCTTCATCTACGACAAAGACGACGTCGCCTCCCTTGCCGCCGTCGCCGCCGTCCGGCCCGCCTGCAGGTACATATAACTCCCGGCGGAAGCTGACATGACCGTCTCCGCCCTTTCCGGAGCGGATAAATATCTTTGCTCTGTCTGCAAACATAATAAACTCCTATCCTGCAAAAAGACCGGAGCAACAACTCCGGCCTTAACATACATTATCCTATTCGTTAACGGACACTGGGTAGATAGAAACCTGCTTCTTATCTCTTCCCTTTCTCTCATAGCGGACAACACCGTCAACTAATGCAAACAGGGTATCATCTTTCCCTCTGCCCACATTAACGCCCGGATGAATCTTCGTTCCGCGCTGTCTATATAAAATATTACCTGCCTTAACGAACTGACCATCTGCTCTCTTCGCACCTAATCTCTTGGATTCGGAATCTCTGCCGTTCTTGGTAGAACCCATACCCTTTTTATGAGCGAATAACTGAAGGTTGAGCTTTAACATGTATTACACCTCCTGATTCAAAATTACAATGTACTTCTTACCATACTTCTGTTCAATTGTAGTGATCCCAAGCAGAAAGGACTGGAATAAAAGTTCCGCATCCCTGCCGGGCATATTCTTTAAAATGACATTCTGGAAGTTAATCTTGCTGCTTCCGTTTGTCTCCATCTCCTCATCCGTAAAATTCTCTATGGAATTTACCAGGTTGATGTATAAAATGGATACCGCACTACACACAATATCCTTTCCCTTTTTGCCAAATTCGGCGTGTCCTTCTAACTGGACGCCGACTATCTTCTCATTCTTGTTCAATACAGTGACAGTAATCATGGCCTTTCCCTAAGCATTGATTGCTTTAATCTCAACCTTGGTAAAGGGCTGTCTGTGACCCTGCTTTTTGTGATAGCCGGTTTTTCTCTTATACTTATAAACAACGACCTTTTTGCCCTTACCATTGCCGATTACATTGGCGGAAACGCTTGCGTTTGCCACTTCTTCGCCACATAATAAGCCCTTGTCGCTGCTAACAGCAATAACATCAAATTTCACTTCAGAACCAGCTTCTGCGTTCAGCTTTTCTACTTTAATGATATCACCTTCAGCTACCTTGTACTGCTTGCCACCTGTTGCAATAATCGCGTACATATGGTTACCTCCTATTATCATTACTCGCCAGGTTCGGCGGCGCCTATCAAAAGACACACTTCGGCCTCCCTGTGCGGCACACTAGAATATATTAACAAAAAGATGAGTGATTGTCAAACATTTTTTATCAACCATCAGATTCCGGCATTACAAGTTCAGATAATCGCCGATATAATCCTTAACAGCATCATATATAGCAATGCTTGTCTCATAATACCATTCCATCTGTTCCTCGATGGTTCTATTCTCAATAGATCTAACTACCTTAACATTGCCGGATTTTTCTCTTGAAGACCATTGACATTCCCCAAAAACTTCTAACTTTTGTTCAATATCCGTTTTATGCTTTTCAAGCTCGGCAAACAATTTTTTGTCTTCCTCTGTTTCTTCTATGCGTTTTTTACTATAAGTCACAAGAAACTGATTCATCTGCTGAGTCTTACGCATCAGGCACTCAATAGAAATCCTGCCTCCTTTATTCATCATGCTGAACCAGTCAAATTTATTCTCACCTTTAGCAGGACTCATGCCAGGCCGGATTTCCTTTTTATTAATCTGTTGCCTTAATTCATTCCAGTATATTCCATAAGCACGATCCCGTGCATCGCCTGCCAATTCATAAGGCCATATCGGTTCCGTCTCTTCCGTCACGGCAGTAACCTGTTTTGCAGGTGCGCTGTTGTCTAATTTTGCATCCTGTTTTGTATGCGCGCTATTGTCTGGTTTTTCAGTATGTTTCTCCTCCGCAACCGGTTTTTCTGTCTGCTCATCTTCTTTTACGATAACATCTCTTAATTCCGGTTCTGTATTCCTTTCGCATGCATCCAGTATTGTCTTAAATAAGGAATCAACTGAATCGGGTGAAACAACATTATACTGAAATTCTCCGAATTTCAATATTTTTTCAAATGCTTCGACCAGAGACATAACTGAAAATTTTTCGCCTCCAACATCTTCCAAATAATCATTGCATATGTTTGTCATTACTTTCGCAAAATCAGAATTATCTTGATTTTGAATTAATTTTCTTAGTTTATCCGCCTCACTTGGATCCATTCTAACAGGTTGGTCTTCTAACTTACGATTCTTTTTCAATTCTCCAAAATAATCCTTGTCTTCAAGTTTGACTGGGATAATTTCTTTGTTAAATTTAATTGCCTCCAATAATTCTATAAATGTTGCATAACTCGTCAAATATTCTTTACTAATGAATACCATAACAGCAGATGAAAATTTTATGTTTTTTTCCATATTATGAAGCCAATAACGATTGCTTTCCTCAAACTGTTTGTCTGAATATACCCTTAATGAATATTGATCCTGTAACTTAAGAACCGTTTCTTCAAACACTTTTTTCCAATTATCACTTTTATAGCTGATAAAGACATAGCCTAAACTATTTTCAAACTCATCTGTATCTTGATATGTCGTTATCTTCAACCTTTCAAGACTTTTTGCTCTTTCTTTCTTCTGTTCTGGTGTCAATCCCATTTTTCTCTTTCTCCTTAATTTCTCAATCTGTATATTCTGAGTCCATCGAACATCTTAAGCATGGCGAGCATACACTCCATTGGATCGGTATCCTTATCCTGTTCTTCTTTGTTCAGGCGCATATAGTTTTCTTTTGCCTGTTCCCTGGAAATAACAACACCCGTTTCTCCTACAGACAAGTCTTCTATCAGGTCTGGATGTACCCGATCACCCTCCCTATCTGTAGTGTTGCCATGTATCCAACCCATATCATAGCGCTCCTGCAACCATCGCTGATGCTCTAAAGGTCCTATTATTTTAAGCTCGTCTTCTGTGAAACTGTTTACCATTTTAAAATTAACAATATTCATTGTATAAAAGCAGCCAATCTCATTCAGATATTTTGCAAAGGCCTTTGCCTGATTAATATTGCTCAATTTATATTCCAGGGATAATTTGTCAAAGTCTTTAATATACTTGTTCTTTTTATTATGGAGATAAAAATTTTTCTTTTTCGCATCTGTCATTGTATTCCATTTTGATGCTTGGCTCCATCTGTTATGAAGAACCAATGCAAAATTATACAGGCCGATAAAATTGCTGTTTGACAGGTAATCCATATTTTCATCATCTTTTTCTTTTGCCGATATCTTTATATCCACCTTCAAGCCGCCTATACATTCGCAGTCAACAATTTTTTCGATATCCTTTTGGAAGGTTCCATATTTCATTTCCGAATATGCTTTTAATTTAGGTTTCCGCTTTCTGCTATGATTTTTCCATTCTTCATACTCATGCTCATATTTCTCAATCGCCGGTCCGTTTTCCTCCTCATCATACACATATGTCGCTGTAATGCCGTTTCCATCGTTCTTCTTAAAAATAAATTCACAGTCAACGGGATGTACCTGCAGTCTGGAATCTCTTCCGTATGCACATCTGTCCCAACACTGCAATTCATCGCACAGCATCAGCATATAAGCCAGCGGATGCAGATCAGCCTTAAGTGGAATCGTTTCTTCTTCTAATTTGTAATTTGTAATACAGAACTTGTAAAGACTGTTATGCATAATGATTGCGGTGAGGGCATCCATACACTCCTTCAGTTCCAGGTTGGATTCCGGTTCCCCTTTTTTCTGAAGAAATAATTTTTTAAAGAGCACATTAGCGCTAAAGTATGCATGATCCATACAATAATTAAATTCTTCCGGATGCGAAGGCTTTCTTAACAAAGCCTTCATGATAGAGCCTTCCGTAATATCATATCCGCCATCCTTTAAATAGCCATATATTACAAAAGCAAATAATTCATTGGTTGACTTAAATTTCCGGCCATATAGTTCGGATATGTCTTTTAGATTTTCTCCCTCTAAGCTTGTCAGAATATCCATGGATTGATAGGCAAGATAAATCTGGCCCTCACGCTTTTTATGATTGACCTCAAAATAAGAGGCAACCTGCTCATAGGGCAATTCAAAGGGATAACCGATATCATGAAAGAGCGACGTCAGCCCCCAATAAGTCAGGTAATGCGCCGCTGCCTTAGAACCGTCACAATGATAAAACCGGTTGTAAGCCTCACGATAACCTTCGTTGGTCTGATAGATTGCCAGCCCTAATGCGAACACATAAACGGAATGAGAATAATGATCCCTGTGTTTCATCAAAAGAGCGCTGCCATTCGCCTCAAATTCCGCCAGCAGTTCTATTATTCTTCTGGTCTTTGCATAATTCCCCACAAACATCTCCAGATAGCAAAAATAGACGTCAAATGCATCTTCTTTTCTACCTGATTTTAAAAAGCGGTTCAATGCATTTTCCAGACATAACCTGTCTATATCCTTTTCCATATTGTAGGGAATCTGATTATCCTCAAGACTCTTTCCCAAGTAATTCTCCGAAGATTCTTCCTGATTCTTTTTATCATTAAATCTCAAATTTTCACAGCGTTCCCTGATAAATGCAAGCGCAGCGCCTTTTAATGTATAGATATCCTCTTCGTTATAATGCTTTATTCCTTCCCTGCCGGTCATTTCCTTTAATTTAGTATAAGCCATATACCTTTCACCTTACCTTTCGTATAATAAAATGCTGTCAATGTCGAAACACAAAAAATTATAACAAAAAATTTATACCATGACAACTAAAATCCCCCTGTCTTTCCCACAGCCTGATATTTTCTTTCCAGAGCTGTCTGGCGATGGAACCGTAAATATCAAAATACCGTATCTCTTTGTTTTTCTGAATCAGCGCATACTCCGTCTCCCTAATGCATATATACACAGTTCCCTTCATCTGCTGCTTATATTTTTCATAAAATTTAAAATTTTCGGCGTCGGAGTCCAGCATGATGATATGCGTATCGACATAATTCTTATATTCCCGTCCGGGATAAATTACCGCCGGCTTTTTCTCTCCGGTTTCAAAGGTGTAATCGATGTCTGCGTCACAGTATACGGCAATACTGCCCTTGTTAAAAATATTGGATTTCACACAGCTGAGATACTGTTTCAGATCTTCCCCTGCCACATAATAAGACACGCTTCCAATGATAAAGGGCATTAGTATAAAAAGATATTTCCACCGTTTATTTTTCATATAGCATTCTCCTTCGTATAAGAAACAGCCGCTCTCAAATCATTTTAAGAAGCTGCAGTCCTATCTCCACAACAGCTACAAGGCCGCCGACAGTAAGAAGCACGGAATTGGCCATTCCCTTTGCATGGTACGCCATATTTAAAAAATCAATAAAAATTAATACAAAAGTCCCTCTAACGCCTCGTGCAGGGGCCGCCGCACCTTTTTACGGGTGAGCTCGTAAAGCTCAAGCCCGGTAATATCGATGAAATACGCCGGAACCTTATCCTGTTTTAGTCCCTGCTGAAGGCAGGAAACCAGCTTGTTTCTGTCATCATCCGATTCCATGTTAATGAAATCAATCATGATGATGCCGGAAAGATTCCGAAGCCTTAGCTGCCTTGTAATCTCACAGGCCGCCTCTAAATTAGTCTCTAAGATATGGCGGGCTTTGTTTTTCCTGCCGACAGACTTGCCGGAATTTACATCAATTACCACCATGGCTTCTGTCGGTTCGATAATCAAAAAGCCGCCGGATTTCAGCCATACTTTTTTACCTGACAGCCGTTTCAGTTCCGTTTCCAAGCCAAGCTGCCTGGAAAGCGAATCCTCCTTTTCCTCATACAAGACCGCCTGCCCCCAGACCGTTTTGAGCGTCTCCGCCACCTCCGGCAGGTCTGTCTTCACTTCGTCTATGCGGTCCAATCCGTACTCTTTAAGGATTGCCAGATATTCCGGCTCGCCCTTCCTAATACAGCCTGTAGACTTTTCGTAAAAAGCCCTGTTAAGCAGCGCCTCCAGACTTTCATAAAGGCTTTCATATTCGCTGATAATTTCCTCAATCTCCGCCTGCTCACAGGCTGTGCGGAAAATGCAGCCGGGCATCAGGACTTTGTCCTTTTCTTCCGAAAAATCCACTCCGGTGAAAAAGTCCATCCGGGGCAGACTGATACCGGAAAACGAAGAGCCGCCTTCTTCCTCTCGCTCCAAAAGCAGGCGCTTTAATTCTGTGCTTTTCGCTCTGTCCGTTATTTTTTTTGATACCCCTATGGCTCTGTTTTTTAAATTCAGGGCAATGTATTTTCCCCCCAGGCTGATATTGCCCGTTACCCTGGCCTGCTTGGCCTTCTGGGGCTCCTGCGTTATCTGGACAAGAATCTTATCGCTTTCCGCAATGGACGGCAGCCCTTTGGGGAGAAACCGATTCAGCATAAATGCAGGTTCCCCGTCAAGGGGCAGATAACCGGTGTGGTCACAATCCAAACGGATAAAGGCCGAATTGATATTTTTCACTACCTTTTCCACCCGTCCGATGTAAATGTCGCCAACCCTTATGCTGTCCTCCTCCGGCAGGGGGTGACACTCCGCTAAAATGCCCTCCTCATAAATCAGGAGAAACTGCCTGCCTTTAAATTGTGTGATTACCGCCTGATTCATTGTATCTTAGTGCCGCTCTCCAACAGGGAGACCAGCGCTCCTTCCTCATTTTTCATATAAGTTTCCAATCTGTGGACCTGATACGCCGCCCGGTTATAGGGAATGGATAAAAATCCGCAAAGGGCCTCTGTCACCAGCTCCGGCTTTAAGTTATACTCGCTTCCGGCAGCCAATAGCATATACAACTGATTCCCGTCGGCATACAGCTTATATATGCCCTTCCGGATATCCTCGACCTTTTCGCTTTTTTTGGTCTTCCGCAATATCTCAATCTGCTCCTGTTCCAATAGCTTTCCGGCTCCCCGCAAAAGCCTGTCCCACTCCTCTTTCGGAAATCCCTGCACAGGGGTTATATGGTAATCGGAGGCGGCGACTAGGGACATGGAATTTTTTGCCTTTTCCGGCAGCAAAATGACGTCCCGCACCTCCACGCCTTCCGTCATCTGCGCATTTAACCGTCTCACGAACTCGTCTGAGGAGACAAGCGTGTTAAATTGCGCGTCAAAATACTCGCCCTCACTGGTGACGCCAAGCGCCAAAGGCGCAGCAAAGGACATCATCTGGTGGGGGCTATAGCCCTTGGAATAGGCGATGTCCAGCCCTGCCCGTTTCACCGCCTTCTGAAAATAGCGCATTAGGTCTAAGTGTCCGATGAATTTGAAATTGCCGGTTTTGGTGTATTTAATTCTTACGGTCATAGCACACGCCTCCCCCGAATTTGGCGGCCCCGCAGCCGGAACAGGATTCCCGGCAGTTTGGGGTGACAACGCCCCGCTTCGCCTTCTCCCATTCACAAGCAAGGAACTGCTTCGTCACGCCGATATCAATAAAATCCCAGGGCAGAACTTCCTCTACGGGCCGCTCCCTGGTGGTATAGAAATCCATGGAAACGCCGTTTTTTGCAAAAGCGGCCAGCCATTTTTCATAGTCAAAAAATTCCGTCCAGGCGTCGAAAATGCAGCCGCTTTTATAGGCGTCATATATGACATTCGCAATTTTCCTGTCGCCTCTGGCAAACACGCCCTCTAGTACGGAAACATACGATTCATGGTAATGGAATTTCATGGATTTTGCCTTGGGCTGCTTCCGGAACACATCTTTTACATGATGTGCCCTGTCGCTGTAGGTGTCCCCGTCTAACATGGCCGCCCACTGGAAAGGCGTAAACGGCTTGGGCACAAAAAAGGAAGCCGAAGCGGTAATAGACACCCTGCCGGTTCGCTCCTCTTTGGGAATGTGATCATAAGCCTCCGCTACCTTCTCGCAGAGAGCGGGAATCCCTTCCGCATCTTCTTCGGTCTCTGTGGGAAGCCCTAACATAAAATAGAATTTCACCTTGTTCCAGCCGCCATGAAATGCCTGCATGGCGCCGTTTAAAATCACTTCCTCCGTAAGCCCTTTATTGATTACATCCCTAAGTCTCTGCGTTCCGGCCTCCGGCGCAAAGGTTAAGGATCTTTTTCGGATATCCTGTACCCGTTTCATCACATCTAAGGAAAAGGCGTCGATTCTAAGGGATGGCAGAGAGAGATTAACACCCTCTTTCTCCCCTAATTCCTCAATCAGAAAGGCGGTCAGTTCCTTCAGACACTGATAATCCGAGGAGCTTAAGGAGCTAAGGGAAATCTCCTCATAGCCGCTGCTCTTTACCATATCCCTGGCATACTGCTTCAAAACCTCCACGCTTTTTTGCCTGGTTGGCCGGTAAATCATGCCCGCCTGACAGAACCGGCAGCCCCGGATACAGCCCCGCATAATCTCCAATGTCACCCTGTCCTGGGTAGCCCGGATATAGGGAACCAAGGGTTTGACGGGATAAGGCACCTCGTCAAGATTCATGACTAACTGCTTTTGAATTTTTTCCGGCACGCCCTCCCTCTTTGGGAAAAAAGCCCGGATTGTGCCGTCCTCTTTATAGCTTACCTCGTACATGGACGGTACATAGATGCCCGGTATCTGGGAAAAGCGGTAAAGAATTTCCTCCCGGTCAAGGTTCTCCCGCTTCGCCGCCTTATATACATCAAAGACTTTATCATAGCTGACTTCCCCTTCCCCGATATAAAAGGCGTCAAAAAAATCGGCAATGGGTTCCGGATTATAGCTGCAGGGTCCGCCGCCGAACACAAAAGGCTCCCCGTTCCCTCTGTCCTTTGCCCAAATCGGGATACCGGAAAGCTCTAAGATTTGTAAAATATTGGTATAACACATCTCGTACTGAAGGGTAATGCCTAAAAAATCAAAATCCTTTACCGGAGACTGGGTTTCTAAAGTAAATAACGGAATCCTTTTCTCCCGCATAATCCTGTCCAAATCCGGCCAGGGGGAATATACCCGCTCGCAGTAGGTATCTCCCCGCCGGTTAAACTGGTCATAAAGAATCTGAATGCCGAGATGACTCATGCCGATCTCATACACATCAGGAAAACACATGGCAAAGCGGATTTCCACATCTGCCGGATTTTTTTTCACCATATTCACTTCATTGCCGATGTATCTGGCCGGTTTTTCAACCTGCATCAGAATTTCATCTGAAAGGGCGCGCTTCGTCATGTTCATTTCCTCTGATCTCTTCTGTGTCGATATCCTTGTATGTATATTCCGTTTATATGCTTTGGCTGCATTGTCGCAATTATTTTTCCAATATTATCCAATTCCACTGCGGTGTGGGCAAGCTTATTCCATATCCAAGCCAATATAGGTATGGGCAAAATCCTTTACTTCACTGTAAGCCTTGCGCACATAGCCCATAGCCTGTTTTACCGCCGGCTCCTCCTGTTCTAACCGGGTAATCTGCGTGCTGATATCCTTCCACGCCATAGCCGCTCCTTTTTTAACATCCTGTCCGCCGTAGAGATAGCAGGAAAACAGCATGACGCTGACAACAAACACAAGAATTTTGGTCCGGAAAATGAAACCGGAAAAAGCGCTCCGTTCCCCGTTTTCAGATTGCTCTAACCCATAATAATCCGAGCGGTAAAGAGCGGCGTTCTCCCGCCTCCCCCGAACCTCCTGCCGGTTCATGGCGTGCTGTTTCCGAAGCTCCTCCCGGATTTGCGTATACATCTCATTCAATTGATAACCGTTCTCCGAAAGCCTGTTTACATCATTATATGTGAAAGTTACAGGTTTATGCCGGTATGCGGTTAATTCTTACGGCTGTGAACAGGAACCGGTATGCGGTTAATTCTTAAAGCTGTGAATGGGGGCCGGTATCCGTCCGCCCCGGTTGATAAAGGCGTCGCAGCTGTATTCATTGACCTTCATAATCGGCGCATAGCCTAAAAGCCCGCCAAACTCTAAAACCTCGCCCGCTTTCTTGCCCACTGCCGGGATAATGCGGACAGCGGTGGTTTTCTGGTTGACCATGCCAATAGCCATCTCATCTGCAATAATGCCGGAAATGGTAGTAGCCTTCGTATCTCCGGGAATGGCAATCATATCTAATCCCACCGAGCATACGCAGGTCATGGCCTCTAATTTCTCTAAGGTAAGGGCGCCGCAGGAGGCGGCGTCAATCATGCGCTGATCCTCTGATACCGGAATAAAGGCGCCGCTTAAGCCGCCGACATAGGAGGAGGCCATCACTCCGCCCTTTTTGACCTGGTCGTTTAACAGAGCAAGAGCTGCGGTAGTTCCTGGCGCGCCGGCATATTCCAGACCGATTTCCTCTAAAATCTCGCCTACGCTGTCTCCGATAGCCGGAGTCGGCGCAAGAGACAAATCAATAATTCCAAACGGAACCCCAAGCCGTTTAGACGCCTCCTTTGCGACAAGCTGCCCTACTCTGGTGACTTTGAAGGCCGTCTTTTTAATCGTCTCGCAAAGGACTTCAAAATTTTCTCCCCGTACCTGCTCCAATGCCCGCTTTACCACGCCGGGGCCGGATACGCCTACATTGATAATCTTATCCGCCTCCGTTACGCCGTGGAAGGCGCCCGCCATAAATGGATTGTCGTCTGGCGCATTGCAGAACACCACAAATTTGGCCGGGCCGATACAATCACGGTCTGCGGTAAGCTCCGCGGTCTCCCGGATAATCTCGCCAAGCAGCTTCACCGCATCCATATTGATTCCGGTTTTGGTGGAGCCTACATTGACGCTGCTGCACACATATTCCGTTACATTTAAAGCCTCCGGAATGGAGCGAATCAGCATTTCGTCATAAGGCGTCATGCCCTTAGAAACCAGAGCCGAATACCCGCCGATAAAGTTGACGCCCACTTCCTTTGCCGCTGCATCTAAGGTCTTTGCAATCTCTACATAATCTTTGCTTCCCTTACAGCAGGAGCTTCCCACCATGGCAATGGGGGTTAAGGAAATCCGTTTATTGACAATGGGGATTCCGTATTCCGTCTCTAATTCCTTCCCCACCCTGACTAAATCTTTTGCCGAGATGGTAATCTTATCATACACCCTGTCGCAGGTATCCTTTAAACCGGTGGAAATGCAGTCTAACAGGGAAATTCCCATGGTAATCGTGCGCACATCGAGATTATCCTCCCGAATCATGGTGTTGGTTTCCATTACTTCATTGATATTAATCATGTTTTTATCCTCTTACTATAATATGGTAGTGTCAAAAACTACCTGTTTTTTTATTGTTAAATTTTTATAAAAACCTTGGTTTTAAGGGAAATCTGCAAT
>CANREG010000015.1 GCA_947629565.1 uncultured Lachnospiraceae bacterium | reverse complement strand
TTTATAAAAGGGCCACCGTCTCCCGCGCAATGGCTAATTCTTCGTTGGTGGGAATGACATAGACGGCAGTGGCGGAGTCCGCTGTGGAAATCCGAATCTCTTCTCCTCTAACCGAATTTGCCTCCTCATCTAATGTAATGCCGAGATATCCTAAATGATTGCAGATTGCCCTCCGCATATTAATATTATTTTCTCCGATTCCCGCTGTAAAAGCAATGGCGTCCACGCCGTTCATGGCCATCACATAGGAGCCGATATAGCTGGCTGCCCGGTAGGCAAACATTTCCAAGGCCGTAGCCGCCCGCTTATTGCCGCCGGCGCTGGCTTCATCTAAATCCCTAAAATCACTGGATACTCCAGAAATCCCCTGTACGCCGGACTTTTTATTCAGAATGTCCATTACATCATCTACGGAACAGGTAAGCTTCCCGGCTAAATATTGTACTACAGCCGGATCAAGGCTACCGCTTCTTGTTCCCATAATCAGTCCGTCAAGAGGGGTAAATCCCATACTGGTGTCTATAGATTTGCCGTCTTTTACTGCGGTAATAGAAGAACCGTTTCCCAAATGGCAGACAATCACCTTTGATTCCTGATTCTCCTTGCCAATGATAGACAAAAGTCGTTTGGAAACAAAGCTATGGGAAGTACCGTGGAAACCATACTTGCGAATCTTATATTTTTCATAATATTCATATGGAATCCCATAGAGATATGCCTCCTTCGGCATGGTCTGGTGAAACGCCGTATCAAACACAGCCACCATCGGAACCTCCGGCATCAGCGCCCGGCAGGCCGAAATGCCAATCAGGTTAGCCGGATTATGCAAAGGCGCCAAATCACTGCACTCCTCAATAGCCGCAATCACCTCGTTTGTAATAATGACGGAGCTTGCAAATTTTTCACCGCCATGTACAATCCTGTGTCCTACTGCGTCAATCGCAGATAAATCCTTAATCACTCCGGTATCCGCATCGGTCAATGCCTCTAATACATAGGAAACCGCGCGTTGATGATCCGGCATCGGAACTTCCTTTACCACATCTGCTTTTCCTGTCGGCTTGTGAGTAAGCCTTCCGTCAATGCCAATCCGCTCGCAAAGCCCCTTTGCAATTACTTTCTCCGTCTCTGAATCAATTAACTGATATTTCAGAGAGGAACTACCACAATTCACTACAAATACATTCATTATATATAGCCTCCATATCCTAATATTACATTCTCTCCACACTGCCGTCGTCCACATTGATCTGATGCCGTCCATGCTCCTTGGCATAATACATACACCAGTCCGCCCGCTTTAACAGCTCGTCTGTATCCTTGCACACCTCCGGGTAGGCGGTAAGGCCAATGCTGACGCTCATATGAATCTCATATTCATTATAATGTACCACCTGTCGGCACAACTCCTCAAACAATTCTTCGATAATCGGCTGGGCCACCTCTAATTTCCTCCCCGGTAAAACAGCCACAAATTCCTCACCGCCATACCGGCACACAAAACCATTGTACTTGTCGATATGATCCTCCGTCACGGAAGCAATCCGCTTAATCACTTCATCGCCCGCCAAATGTCCATAGGTATCATTGACATTTTTGAACTTGTCAATATCAAACAGGGCCACGCTGACACAGCCGTTGGAATTCTTAATTTTGTCCACAGTCTCCTTAAATAACTGGGTAAAATAGATCCGGTTATTGATTCCGGTCAGGCCGTCCTTTCTTGCCATATGCTGCATTTCGTTATAAATCTTGGCATTGTTAATGGCAATGTCGAACTGGGCGATAATCGCATCATAAAAGGACATATTATCGGAAAACAGCCCCGGTCTGCTGTCGCCAATCATAAACAGCCCATAGGTATCGTTGTCCATGCCTAACACCTTCACATATACGGAATTGATCCGTACTTCCTTCAAAAATGGAAATTCTTCTCTTACATCCTCATGGTAGACTGCCTCTAACTGTCCCTCAGCGGTCATTTCCAGGTACACATCTTCCATGCTCTCCCGAATTTTCCCCTGTAAAAGCCCGATATCTGTCTTGATGACATAGTTGGCATATTTATTCAGATAGACGCCTTTTTTGATATACACGGCGCAGAACCCCAGTTTCTTTACCTGCATAATAGCGTCGGTAATCTGGTTGGAAATCTTAGACACATCAAAGGACATGGCAATATAGTGAAGAATCTCCGCCTGGGCTAACATTTCCTTATTCGCCATCTTAATCTGCTTGTTGGCGGTCTGCAATTCAATCTTCTGCAAAGTCAGGGCGTCATTGGTACTCTTTAACTTATCCTGCATTTGTAGAATATTCTCATTCTGCTCCGCAATATCGTCCATCTCATGGCGCTGAGTAAAAATCATGGTGTCCATGTTGCGCATATAGCTGACAAAAGCCAAGGCTTCAAAGAACAGGACAACCAATAGGACAATCATATCAAAAAACATAAAAATCCATTCGTTGGCTGTGCTGGAAGACACCTTATACACCAAAACCACCAAAATCGGAATACCCACATATATCATATAAGTCGCCAGGCTTTCCTTATCCGTAATTCCCATGGTAAGAAAATAATCCACCAAAAACATAGTAAGCAGCGCAACCACAGATACGGTAGAAGGATCATTGTTCTGCACAAAGCAAAGGATTAGGGCAGCTATAATACACTGGATGTATCTGGTGGCCTGTGCAACCGACAGCTTCCGCATATAATCATAACGATAGAAAAATTCCTCTAAAATCACGCACACAACAACAAAACCTACAATGATTACAGTGTTTTTCACCTGAATCTCCCGATTCAAAAACTGCAGGGCAATTCTTAAAAAACAGAATAATACATAGACGGTTCTATGCATCATGATTTGTTTCTTCTGTAGTTCAATCAATGATTTTGTGTCCATATCTTATTCCTTCCAATATATTCCTATTACAGCGCCGTCATGAAGGGGACTGAAATGCTCTGCGGGCTTTCCGTCTAACTCCTGAACCAGCGTAGTTCCCTTGATTGTCTTTAAATCAAATTCATATTTATCAAATATATCCACAAATACATAATTGGACTTTCCCGTCAGGGTAATCGGCGTTCCATTGACTACTACATCCATGGTAATTGCCTGCCCTTTTTTCTCATTCCGGGCAATCCACTGATTCACATAGTCATTCTTAGTCGGCGCATCCTTTTCCTGCTCATTGTTACCGGCTGCCGCTCCTTGCTGCTCATGTTCGTCTTTACCGGCTGCCGCCCCTTGCTGCTCATGTTCCGCCTGTTTGTCTTTGACGGCTGCCACCCCTTGCTGCTCATGTTCAGCCTGCTCATTATTGCCGGCGGCCACACCTTGCTGCTCATGTTCCGCCTGTTTATCCTTACCGGCTGCCGCCTCAGCACTGGCCGCCTGACCGGACTCCCTGACCATTCTTTCTATATTTTCAACCTTTTTCTCCTGGTCTTTAGTGCCCGGTACATTTTCCCTGTTCTTATCTTCTGTTTCCGGGTTTTCCTCCGGCGCCTTTTCCTCTGTCACAAAAGGCTCTGCTTTATATATCTCCTCCCGGTCAATCCACGCCACATTAAAATTCTCATAAATCCGCGTGTCGGCTCCGGCTCTTGCGCCATTAACAAACACTTCATGCGGCGTCTCAATATCCATAAACTGCATAAGCTGGCTTAAGGTATAATAATTCAAAAGCTCCACTTCATCCCCGTCCTGAATCTCGTAAAACTCCGACTTCAGGCTCCCGTTTACACTGGCGTATTTAGGACAGCTGACAGTGAGGTCGTTTACCACAAAGGAAATCGTAGAAGAAAGGTCAACCACTTCATTTAAAACAGCCTTCGCATGGGCGCCAATGGTAGACTCCACAATCTCAAGCTGGTCGCCTGCCTTGACGAAATGATTCATCCCCACTTCTTCCCCATTCAATTTGATATGGGCCGGTTCCCCGGCGCTTCCACGGACAAATTTCTTTTTGCCGTTTAGCGTATAGTTTAAATCACTGCCGCGCTTTGGAAAAATAGAACTGTTGGACAGACCATAGGCCAAAGCCGCATCGAAAACAGTTAATTTATCATTGTCATAGAGCTTTACACGCTCATTATTCACCATTAAATAGACAAAGCGGTTCTTCTGGTCATAAAAATTCAGGCAGATTCCAATGGGCGTTACTAACAACGGATCCTTTTTGACATCCTCCATCAGAATATTGACAAAGCCCATAACCTCTTCTCCCCGGAGGGCCACCCGCTCCGGCGGCAGTTCCAGATGTTTGGCCAGCTTTTCCGTAAAGCCGTAAATCTTGCCGCCTCCGCCGACAACAAATACAGCGGATACGGATTTATTGCCGTTTAACTCCTTAATCTTCTTCGCAATATCGCTGGTAATATCCTCGATTACCGGATCTAGCTTATCATAGATATCCTGCTGGACTAATTTGTGGCTGATGCCCATAATATCCTTGTATACTGCATTTTTCTTATTCGGGCTTACCGTCTTCATGCGCTCTGCCATCTCAAAGTCCACAAGAAATTCCCTGACTATGGTCTCCGTAAGCTCGTCACCCGCCTTTGGCAGCATCCCATAGGCGATAATGCTCCCATCCTTGGTAATGGAAATATCGGAGGTTCCCGCCCCCACGTCCACTAAGGCGATATTTAACAGTCTATGGCTGTCGGGAATCGCCACCTGAATAGCCGCAATCGGCTCTAACGTCATATTGGAAATCTCTAAACCGGCAATGGCTACCGCCGCATAGAGACCGTCCACTACCTCCTCCGGCAAAAAGGTAGCGAGTACATCCGCCGCAATCTTTCTCGCCTTATGCCCCTCTAAATTCTTAATCTCAAAATCATTGAGATAATATTTCATCACTGTATAACCCACGCAGAAGAACTTCACTTCCGAATCATTGTCCTTTAGCATCAGTTCATGAGCCTTTTCCACCCCTAACATCTCCAAAGAATGTATATGCTCCTGGGTTACCACCGTATTCTCGGTAAACTCATAATCGGCTTTGGAAATCATAGTCTTTAACACACGACCGGCTGCCGCCACGCAGACTTCCTTCAACTTCCTTCCGGGAAGCTGCCGCTCTAAATCCTCCTTGACAGCAATAATCTCCTCGCCTACTTTGTTAATATCATGAATCTGACCGTCTAACATGGCTCTGGTATCATGGAATTTCACGCTTTGCGCCACGATATTAAATTTGCTGCCTTCCCGATATCCCACTGTACCGACAATACTTCTTGTACCGATATCCAAACCAAATACAAGGGGCTCCGGATACTTCGTCATCCCTGCCATATTACTCCTGTTTCACACTATTATAGGTGTCCATATTTTTCAAACATATTAAAAATTAATATAATATATAAGTATACCACAATCTCTAGTCTAGGACAATAAATCTTTTACCATATTTATGGTTTTTTTCAAATTATTTCCATTATCAATCACCACATCGCAATTTGCACGGTAAAATTCATCTGCCGACTGGTTTGCCATGACCTGCTCCCATTTTTCCCTGGTGCCGCCCCTGCCGGAAAGCAGCCGTTCCATCCGCACCTCTTTTTCCGCATGGATATACCATAGTTCATCGCAGATTAAGCGGTAGCCGTCCTCAATCAGCAAGGCCGCCTCAATCACATACCATCTGACCTTACCGCTTTTTTTCTTTTCTTCTATATCCCTTAAAATGAACTCCTTTACCGCCGGATGCACAATACCGTTGAGCCGTTCAAGCGCCTCGGAATTTTGAAACACAAGCCGGCCTAACCGCCCTCTGTCAATCGTTCCGTCCTCCCTTATGATATCGCTTCCAAAGAACTCCGTAATCCTGATATAGGCTGGCTGCCCCGGCTCCATCAGATTATGGGCTAAACTGTCCGCCTCTAAAACGTAAGCCCCCATTTCCTCCATTATCCTCAAAATGGTACTCTTTCCGGTTCCGATTCCTCCCGTTATCCCAATTACACGCATATCTCTATCCCCGTTATTTGGCCTCATACCATGTATCTCCCTCGCTGACTCCCACGGAAAGAGGCACCGACAGGTCTGCCGCCTGCATCATCTCCTCGCGCAAAATCCGTTTCACCTGCTCCACCTCATCTTTGGCCGTCTCTATCAAAAGTTCATCATGAATCTGCAAAATCAATGATGATTTTAACTGCTCCCGCTGTAACCGCTCATGGACGCGAATCATGGCAATCTTGATAATATCCGCCGCCGTTCCCTGAATCGGTGAGTTCATTGCAACCCGCTCGCCAAAGTTTCTCTGCATATAATTAGAAGAAGAAAGCTCCGGCACGGGACGAATTCTTCCAAACAGGGTACGGGTAATTCCCGTCTTTTTGGCATTCGCCACATTTTCATCTAAAAAATGCTTAATCCCCGGATAGGTGGAAAAATAACTGTTGATATAATCTGCCGCTTCCTCCCTGGAAATATGCAAATCCTCAGACAGCCCAAAGGCGCTGATTCCATAGACAATACCAAAATTCACAGCCTTGGCGTTTCTCCGCATCAAATCGTCCACCTCATCCATGGGAACATGAAATACCTGAGACGCCGTTAAGGCATGGATATCCTCTTCCTCCCTGTAGGCGGCAATCAGCTTTTCATCCCCGGAAAAATGCGCCAACACCCTTAACTCAATCTGGGAATAGTCCGCATCCACAAACACATATCCGTCCTTGGGAATAAATACTTTGCGGATACTTCTTCCAAGCTTCGTCCGCATGGGGATATTCTGAAGATTCGGCTCCGTGGAACTGATTCTGCCTGTAGCCGTAATGGTCTGGTTAAAGGTCCCATGAATCCTTCCGTCCGCACTGATAAAGGCGGAAAGCCCGTCTGCATAGGTGGATTTAAGCTTACTTACCTGTCTGTACTCCAACACATCCGCCACAATCTGATAATCCGCTTTTAATTTGTCCAACACATCCACATTCGTGGAATATCCGGTCTTTGTCTTCTTTGCCCCCGGCAGTCCTAACCGGTCAAATAAAATCTCTCCGAGCTGTTTCGGAGAATTGATATTAAACTCTGTTCCCGCCTCCTCATAGATTGCCTTTTCCAATTGCGAAATCCGTTCCCCCAACATTTCCCCATATTCCTTCAGGGCATTGCCGTCTACGCGGATCCCCTCCTGCTCCATATGGTCTAACACATATACTGTCGGCATCTCAATATCCTCATAGAGCCTGTCCATTCCCTGCCCTTTTAGACAATCCTCTAACTCTTTCAGGCTGCAAAAAGGAATACAGGTCTCATACGCCAGATAATCCCTCACCTTATCCTCCTGCAGATTAAAAGCGTTCAGCTTCATCTTGTCCAAAAGCTCTTTTCGGGACGGCAGCGTCAAATCCAAATAATCCCTGGCAATATCATCGTAGGCATAGCTGTCCTTTATAGGATTTAACAGATATGCGGCAATCGAGGTATCCTTAATCCGGTTTTCTGCCCTGAACGGGCAAACCTTTAGCAGACGCTTCAAATCATTTGTCACAATATTTAATCTGGGGTTATCCCTGCATAACGACAAAAATTCCTCCGCAATCTGCTCCTCCGGCAATATCATTGAGCAGGCCAAAAACTCCGTCTTCTCCCCATCGGCGGTAACGCCAAGCCCCAGAAACTGCCCATCCTCAAAAAGGCCAAAGACGCCGATTGTCTCAGCCTTTGCAAGAGCGGAAAAACACTGTTGCATCTCCTCCGGCGTTGTAAGCACTGCCGTCTTAAAATGGCGTTCCACATTCTCCTGACGGTCAAAATGTTTCAGCAGACTTTTTAATTCCAGCCTTTTGATATAGTCATACGCTTCTTCTGTGAAAAGGCTTGACAAAATCATCTGCTCCATCCCTTCCTCTAAAGGAACATCTAACTTGATAGTAGCTAATGTCCGGCTTAGCAATGCCTGGTCATAAAAGGCAGACAGATTCTCCATGGCTTTTTTCGGCTTTATCTCCTCAATATGGGCATATGCCTCCTCAATGGTATGGTATGTGGAAATAATCTTACCGGCGGTCTTTTCCCCAATTCCCGGAACACCCGGAATGTTATCCGAGGTATCTCCCATAAGTCCCTTCATATCTATGAACTCTAACGGCGTTACGCCATAGGCCGCCTTTACATCAGCAGCATGGTAATTCTCTACCGTAGTCTGGCCTCCCTTGGTTTTAGGCAGCCTGACTAACACATTTTCCGTCGCTAACTGCAGCAAATCCCGGTCTCCGGAAAGAATCGTGACTTCCATGCCCTGTCCTTCCCCCCGTCTTGACAGGGTTCCGATAATATCGTCCGCCTCATAACCCGGACACTCCACCACGCAGGCTCCCATAGCCTTTAAAAGCTCCTTCATCAGGGGAACCTGGCTTCTTAATTCTTCCGGCATACCCTTTCTGGTTCCCTTGTATTCAGCAAACATCTCATGGCGAAAGGTCTTTTGGTGCACATCAAAGGCCACGGCCATATGGGTTGGCTTTTCCTCGTCTAAAACCTTCAGCAAAATATTTACAAAACCCAACAGGGCGTTGGTATGCTCTCCCTTTGAATTGGTCATGTCCGGCAGACCGTAAAACGCCCGGTTTAAAATACTGTGTCCATCTACCAATAAAATCTTGTCCATTGCCTTCCCTCCTATGGCTGCATATGCGCCTGCATAATCTTTGTTCTCTATTTCAACATATTATATTTTCTAATCTTTTCATAAAAGCTTTCCTGCGTTTCCTCTGTGGATACATTAATATTTAATATCTGCTCCTCGTCCTCCGGCACAAACATGATTTCCTGAAATGCTTCGCTGTAATAATATTCTCCCTGCTTTCTTTTCAGTTCCGCCTGTTCCTGGTCGTGCAAGAGATTTAAAAAATTGACGTAGCCCCAGATTAGCAAAGCCAGAACTACTGCCACGCAAGTCACTACAGAGGAACGAAAAAGCTTCCTTTTTTTTCTGTCGGATTTTAGTTCCCTCTCCATGCGTTCCTGCAATTCTACGGTAAAATCCTGGGAGAGCGGCAGATTATCATCTAACTGTCTCATTCCGACTATCATGGTATAGTATATAACAAGCTCCTCCCGGCATTCATCACAATTCTTTATGTGATGTAAAAATTCCTGCTTTTCGTCTTTTTCCAGCTTGTCGTCAATATATGCAATTATTTTTGACTGCGCCTCTAAACAGGTCATATCAAAGCTCCTTATCCAAAAAAATCTTAAATGCAGACGGAAGCGCATATTCCTTCTCTAACGCCTCCCGCTCTGCCCAGATTAATTCATCCGTCTTATTCCGGCAGGCTATATAATAGGCCGTCATTCTCCATTCCACGTGACTGAATACATGGGTGTAGGGAATTTCCTTTTCGAGCTGTATTGGTCCAAATCCCTTGTCGCTGGCTAACTGCATGGCTTCCTGAACTGACAGCTTCCCCTCTGTGTGAAAAAATTCCCACATACCCGGCAGCAGTCCGCTCACATCCCGCCTGCGTATTCCGTAGCTGCCGCCGTCATGCAGCACAAAAACTGTCTTTTCCTCAATGCGGCGTTTCTTCTTCTCTCTCCGCACCGGAACCTTATCCCAGGTATGTTCCTGACAGGCCAGACAGACCTTTCTTAAAGGACACTGGCCGCATTTTGGCTCTCCATTGGGAATACAGACCACGGCGCCTAACTCCATAAGCGCCTGCGTCAGCTCTCCGCAGCAGCCATGCTCATATAAGGGCAGCAGATTTTCCCTAACCTTTTTCTTTATTCCCGCCTCATCAATATTATCCTCGCTGTTCACCAGACGCATATATACCCTCAGTACATTTCCGTCCACAGCGGGAGTCGGCTGGTCATAACAGATAGAACAGATTGCCCCTGCCGTATATTCCCCGATACCGGGAAGCTTTATTACATCTTCATAAGCGGCAGGGAATTTGCCCCGATACTTTTCCATAATCCGGCAGGCCGCCTTTTTCAGATTTCTTGCCCGGTTGTAATATCCAAGTCCTTCCCATAGCTTTAACAGCCTGTCCTCAGAAATTTCAGAAAGCGCCTGAATGTCAGGCACCTCCTTTAAAAAGCGGTCATAATACCCCTTTACTGCCTCCACCCTGGTCTGCTGCAGCATAATTTCAGACAGCCAGACAAAGTAAGGATTCCTTGTTCCCCGCCACGGCAAGTCCCTGTGCCCTGCACGATACCAGTCCAACAGTAACTGACGGATTATCTCCCCATTATATTCCATATTCATCTCCTGTTTCATTTCTTTGTCTACTATACCATTTATTGTCTGTAAATACAAATATTTTCCCCCGATTACGCCTCGATTTCCCTCCTAAATATTTACAAACTAATAATTTAGTTTTATAATATGAAAATAAGTTTTTGAGGTTATAAAATGAATCTACAAACTTTGCGCAATAATTTAAAAAGACTATCAAAGGAGCATAAAATGACATTAAATACCCTTTCTATCAGAGCAGATTTATCAGAGGATACCCTCCGGTCTTTGATTTACAGTCAGTCAAAAGATGTCAAGGTATCCACTATTGCCAAAATTGCAGATGTGTTCCAATGCTCCATTGACTCTTTGCTGGGACGTTCCGTATATTCTTTTCAGGAAGAATATATTATTGAGCAACTCCGGCAGCTTTCCAGCCGTTCCCAAAGAGCAATTTTAGCGCTTATCGACATAGAAGCCAAGACCACGCTTCACTCCTCCTACGCAGGAACCGATTTTATTACTGTGTTTCTTCCCACAGGCAATCTGATTGACGGGCAGTTTTACGACACCAGCTCCTTTGAAACGCTTGATATCTCTGCCTATCCCAACAGTTTAAAGGCATCTGTAGATTTCGGCTTCAAAATATTATCGGAGAATTTTTTACCTCTCTATGAAAAAAATGATATTTTACTGCTATCCAGGAGACAGCTGCCCGAACACAACGATATTACCATGTATTTAGACCGGGACGGAAGAATCTTTCTCAGGCGTTATACTCCCATAGGTTTAGAGCCATTGAACAGAACGGGAAGCATAATTCCTCCCAATAAGATATCTCAATATTCGTGTATCGGCATTGTTATTAAAGTGGTTAAAGAATTTAATATTGAACAATACCGCTGATACAGAAAATTAAAAAATCACCCTGCCACCTTGAATCTGGCAAAAGTGATTTATCAATGCCGGCGATGGGACTTGAACCCATACGGTGTTGCCACCAACAGATTTTGAGTCTGCCTCGTCTGCCAATTCCGACACGCCGGCATGTTGAAACCAACGAAAATGATTATAGCCTGTTGCCTTGATTTTGTCAACCCAAAATTTGCACACGGTCTCATCAGACAATCCGAAAGGTCCAAAGCCAATAATAAAAATCATAGGAATACCGCAATGTTCATAATTATTGAACCTTCTTCGCAATTACAGCAAACCTTCCGTCTTTTACATGATAAGCACAGGTAGAGAGAGTCAGCAGCTTATCTCCGTACTTTACCTCTACGCCGGTATCTATTACCGACATCCTTTTAATGTTTTCCACGTAATCTAAAAATTCCTCCTCCGTCCCCGCATTGACAAATTCATAATACTTGAAATCCTTAGATTCCTGTGGAAGTATCTGCGCATAAAATACCGCCACTACCTCATAGGTTCCGTCTCCATATATCGTATCAAAGGTAAAGGTCTTATGGGCGTCATAAAATTCTTTCTCTCCGTATTGTAAAATATCATGAAACATGGTTCCGGCATTCATATTATGTCCATAGAGAATAATGTTATCGGTAGGCGGTTCTATCTTACAATTACCGTCCGCAAAAGGCAGACCGGCAGCGGAATACTGCCCCTCATAGTCCCTGTGAATATAATATTCCCCATTTTCAGTATCATTGGGCGTGTACATGACCGGATAATCCACATGGGTATCTGAAATGGTAAGCCAGCCTATAAAATCATGATTATCCCTGTAAAGCTGTTCAAATTTCTTCTGGATTAAGACTCCATCTACCGAAACCATTTGAGGCCCGGCGTCTTCTTCATTTTCCTCCGGAAGATCAGAAATTTTCCCCCTTAAACCCGCTACATCCGTCTCACTTTTATGACTGTTATAATAGTAATATGCAAGATACCCCCCGCAGCCTACAGCCACCAGCAGACATATTACCATCAATATATTGATTATTCTCTTTTTCATTCCCTTACCCTTTCCATAACAAAATGCAGCCAATGCCACACTGTCAGCTATCCGCAAAATAAAAGAAACCGGAATCTCTTCCGGCTCCTTATCTCTTAGAAATATTTCTTAGAACCCCATAGATTGCTCTGTCTTAGATCCTGATACTCTCCATACGCCTGCTCCAATATCTGCTTCTCATTGGGAAATTTCAGCAAATGGTAAGCCTCATGATATTTGTAATAACCGGAATCCATAAAATATTCCTCTCTTTGAGGTTTGCTGTAATAGCTGTCAGCCATCATCAGATACCAATGTACATCCTTATTCACGACATCATATGCGGTATTAAAGGTATAATTACTTTTGTTGATATACTTGATAATCTGGGCGCTTACCCCGGTCTCCTCCCGTACTTCCCGAAGGGCGGTCTCCTTATATTCTTCGCCTTCCTCTACCGTACCCTTCGGCAATACCCAGCCTTCGTACTTATTCTTATAATTCTTATAAAGTAACAACACCTTACCTCTGAAGATTACCACACCACCACAGCTTACTGCTTCTATCATCGCTGTTCCTCCTATATCGTAAGGCCAAGCCCTACATGGTGTGTTGCCTAATTGCTACTATTATATCAACTAACACCCAAAAACACAAGGTAAAATTTACCGTCCCCAATATCCCTTCCCACCCTCCACCCTTCTATACGTTCCCTCCCCGGCGGATATCCTTCTCTTATCCGCCTCCTTTTTTGTAAATGATTGCCGCTAGGTAATCCTTTTCCCGATTTTCCCGACACGCGGTTTTTTAGAAATCCGCTGCCGGAGTCCCCTGCATATTGCACGTGCGAAGAAGTGTCTGAGCACCGGGTTTGGGGTGCTGGGCAAACATTTTGCAGCCACGCTTGCGCTCTGTTGAAAACGCAGCGGTACATAAGCGAAGGCCCTGTTAATAATTCATCTGATACAGATTTATAACAGGGCCTTCGCAAGTACCGGCGTTTTCAAAGGGGCTGCAAATGTTTCCCAGACACCCCTTCCCGGTGCGAGTTCTTCGTAAGCACGTGCAATCTAATATGCAGGAGGCTCCGGCAGCAGGATTTCTTAAAACCGATGGCAGTGCGGGAAAATGGGAAAGGATTATCCTGCGGCATATTGATAAATAAAAATAGGCGGATAAGAGAAGGATATCCGCCGGAATGAGTCACTATATAAGGTTGGTGGTATAAATGGGGTTATTGGGGATCGGAAATCGTTTCCGCAATGGTTTTAAAATCCATTCCTTTGGTTAGCTTGTGGGTTCCTACCTTCATACGGTCAGCATATCCGTTTTTTACCAGATAGGTATCAAATTCCTCTGCACTTTCAATGATTCCCAATTCCTGAAGTTTCTGACATACAGGATATGAAGACAAGCCGCGCTCAATGGTAATCTCTACGCTGTCCCCGTCATTTTCTTCCGTTTGCCCGCTGGCAGAATCTGCCTGTTCCTCTGTCGGCTGCGTTGTCTCCGTAATCTCCGTAGCCTCTTTCCTGGTATCCGGTTCCACAGAAGTTTCCTGTTCCGGTTTTGTGTCATCTACGGTCTCCGATGTATTGTCATGCTCGTTAAGCAGACTCCCAATCTTGCTGTCCGCCTCTACCATGCCTAAAGATTTGGCCCGTTTAATAATTTCATCATCCGTCAGCTTATAGGAAGAAAGGTTATCCCGATAGGCTGTCAAAAACAGGATAGACGCAAATACAATACCGACGCCTAATCCCCTTAAAAAATATCTGAATTTCATCGCTATTCTCCTCGGTATAAATCAATGACCAGTTTTACCTCGCCAACTCCAAGTCCCAGTTGCTTTGCTATCTCAAGAATACTGCTGCCATTTTTATGCATTTCTAAGATAATGGCGTTAGAATTTTCCCCTTCGGCAAATTCTTCCTCTAAATCCTCTTCAACAGGTGCTTCCTGCTGTGTATCGGAAAACTCTTCATCCATAACTGCTGTCTCTTCCCCACTGTCCTGGGAGATGAAAATTTCTTCCTCATCTACAAAATCTACAAAGGATTCTTCCTCCACGTCCGCCTGTGGAACTGTTTCTTCCACCTCCGGTTTGGGTTCCGGTGCAGTCTGGGATTTTAACTGCTGCCTTACCTGCTCCGCAGACTTTTGCAAAGCTTCTGCCTGGCTTTGTTCCGCCTGCAATAATTCCGCTTCTTTTTTTCGTTTTGCAAGCGCAGAAAGCTGGTCGATGGCCGAAGTCTTTTTCTCCTCCTCCGGCGTTTCTTGGGCAGCGCTCTGTTTAGGGGCAGCCGGCGTCACCGTAATCGGGTTTTTCAGCCTGTTTACATTGTCTTTTATACTCTTATTGGCCTCGTCCACCGCCCGCACGGTATTCATTATTTCCTTCTGCTTATCATCTAACATGCTGTACAAAAACATAACCTCTTTGTGGTTCTTTTCAATCTCCTCGCAGACGGCTACCGCATAATCCCCTAAAGCCATCGTCTTTTCATTGGCCATGGCAACAAGGGAATCATTGGTTTCATACAGAATCTCTTTCGCATGGTTCGCAATTACATCCTCAATTTTCCGCTTGATAATCCGAAGCTCCCGCTCTGAAAACTCATAATCCTCATCAATGGTCATGAAATCCAGCTTGTTATTCTCTTCCTTGCCGGTCAGATTCTCCCCCACAAAAAAGCTGGCAACAATAATGAGTAATCCGACTATCATGGTTACAATTACTGAAACTGTCATTTTATTCTCCTAATCCTCTAGATCTGAATATTTATCCTTGGCTGCTTGTTGGCCTCCTCCGCGGGGGAAGCCTCCTTTTTTTTCTCTTCCTCATCGGAAGGCTTTTTCTTTTTTCCCCTTTTTCTGGGATTAGAATAGGTTCCATTCCCCTCCTCGGAAGCATCGTATTGATATTCGGCAAACTCATTGGCATCCTTCTTAATTACCGTCTCGCTGTTATGCTTGACCTCCTTTGCCACCTCGTTGGCCGCATTGATATTGCTGTTCACCACCCGCTGATTTTCCTGATGCTGCGTGTTGCCTACAGACTCCGAACGGGGAAGAAGCATCTGCATTTCTATCGGCCTTATCATAATACCCACCTCCGTTAATATTATACTCTGTTTTCTGCATTATAATGGCGAAGCAACCACATCGGCGCCACTCATCTTAAACTGACATCTGCTCCTGGTATCCTTTAAATTAAATACCCGGTTGGAGATATTCAGGCACACGCCTGGATAGACGGTCTGGTTCACTACAATCTTACCGTCCGTATTATTCTCAATCTCCTGCTTCAATATCATATATTCTGAAGACTCCGCCTCTAAAGCCTTGCTCAATTCGGTAAAGCTTGCTCCTGCCTGTTTGGCCGCCACAAGCTGGTTAGGCAGAAGCTTCTGTCCCTCCGCCATCTTCTTTTTCAAATTCTCTAAAATCTGGCGCTGCTCCTGCATTTCCTCCTGCTTTTCCTTAATGCTTGCCGTCAGCTCCTTGAACCGCTCCATTACCTCCGGCTCCACACCTACCTTAAGCGTCGTTGCCGTATTCATTTTATTGCCAAATACGCTGGCTTCGATGCGCTTGCCCGCGGAGGCCGTTCCGCCAATTAAGAATCCCTTTTTTCCGCTGATGATAATGGCTTCTCCCGCTTTTAACTCTGAATGGAGACTGGAACCTGCATTAATCGTATTTCCGGCAACCACATTGCAGCTTTCCAAAAATTTGGTGACAATATCATTTCCGGCTTTCAAATAGCCCTTGCTCATGCCCTGAACGCCACGTTTCAGTACAATGTTGCCGCCGGAAATCAAGGTTGCCCCTTCCACTACGCCGTTGACTTCTATGTCTCCGGTGGCTTCAATGGTAAATCCCGAACGGACATTGCCGGTCACCACGACATTTCCCTCATAGTGGATATCTCCTGTGGAAGTGTCCACATCTGCCGGAACAATATAAGAGTTAGACACAAATACCGTATCTCCCTGCAGGGACACATCCCCGCTGATTTCGGAATAAATTTTCGTCTTATCCTCAGAGATCTTAATATTTTTGCCATACTTTAATATCTGCTTATTTACCCTCGCCGGCTGCACCTCGTTCCCATAGACATCGATGCCCTTCTGCCCCGGCACCTCCGGAATCAGCTCTGCTAACAAATCTCCCTCTTTCACGGCGGTAAAAAGACTCAGTTCATGGAAGTCCACGCTGCCGTCCTCTAAAAGCTTTGGTTTTGCCGTCGGATTCGTGCTGAAATAATATTTAATCTCTGCATTTTTCCCCTGCACTACAGCCTTTCCCTTGGCAATGGGAATATCCCGGCAGAACTGCCGCCCTGCTAAATAGGCGCGGATTACTTTTTCCGCAACGCCATAGGATATATTCACCCGTTTTAGCTCATTCAAAATATCCTTCTCCGTCATATATTTTCCATTGACAGAGGGAGCATAAAAACGGATAACTGCCATCATACGGTCCGGTGTCACCCGAATCTCTGCCATCTCGTCTACCTCTGATATCTTATCCGGCGATACAAAAACATCTTTTTCTTCCTTGATTACGGAAAGATTCCGATTTAACTCCGCTGCGTCATAGCCGCTTACCCCGCATTTATCCAGATAGGCTACAATTTCCTGAATATTCAGTTTCTTACCGCCGTCTTTTTCGGGATATACATGCAGATATACTCCGTTTTCACGGATATTCAACTGAAAATAACTGTTGGTATATTTCATCTTCCTTCCCTCCCAAAATCAAACTATCCCATCAATATTTCAAAGTGTCTGCCCAGATGTTTCTTCATCTTCTCGAGTGCCTTGGAATGAAGCTGCGAAATACGGGATTCCGATACCTCTAACACAGACGCTACTTCCTTCAATGTTAAATCCTCATAGTAATAGAGCAGCACTACCTTTTTTTCCTTCTCTGTCAACAGTTCCAACGCTTCCATCAGCATTTTCTTGATCTCATCCCGGTCTACTGCTTCCTCCGGTTCTAAATAAGTCACATTGCGGAATTCTTTGACGCTGCTCTCTGTCCCCTGCTCCATAAATTCATCTAAAGAGGCAATATTAGACACATTGGCCATGCTCTCCCAGCTCCGGTATTCATCTAAAGAAATCCCTAACTCCGCTGCAATGTCCTGATCTTTTAAATTTGTACCCTTCTCCTTCTCCAGCTTCGCCACTGCCGTCTCAATCTGCTTTTGTTTCTGACGCACAGAGCGGGGAATCCAATCCATTTTGCGGATCTGGTCTAAGATAGAACCCCTGATGCGCAGGCTGGCATAGGTCTCAAATTTGATACCCTTGCCATAATCAAACTTGTCAATGGCGTCAATCAACCCAAATACACCATAGCTTACCAAATCATCATACTCCACCGTATACCCCAGATACATATTCAGACGCCCGGCCACAAGCTTTACCAGCGGAACATATTCGATGATAATCTGTTCCCGCAGTTTTTCAGATCTTGTTCTGGCATATTCCTCCCAAAGCTGGTTTTTCTTTGCCTCGTCCATTTATACACACCCCTACTATACTTCATCGTCATCAAAGGAAACATGCGGCTCCTCCTCTGCCGGTATCTCCTCTTCCTGTTCTTCTTCCGTCTCGTCCCAGTCATCCTCCGTAAAAGAATGATCCATCTCATTTTGCCGTTTTTCCTTTTCCATGGAATGTTGTATTAACTCAACAGCCAGGGTTCCCAGAACATAAAAGATAATCAGAACCACCAATACAATGAACAGGGACAAAGTAACCTGCCTGTGCATTTTCATATTGACAATTAAGGTAATCAACCCTGCCAGCAATACAATAAACGCTCTTAAATATCTTAACTTCATGCTCCTTCCCCTTCTCCATTATTATATGCGCTTCTCCGTCTTTCCTGCCGAATATATCATCAAATCTTTGGTAACGGAATCAAAGACAATCGTCCGCCCATAGTCCTTGCCGGTATCCTCGGAAACAATAGGAATATTATATCCGGCAAGGGTATCTTTGACTGCCTGTATATTGCGGTCCCCAATGCTGCCGATCTCGGTCTTGGTGGAAAACTGGAACATCGCGGCGCCGCCTGCAATCTTAGCCCGCATGGTGCTTCGCCTCATCCCCTGCTGCTCTAACGCCCCAATTAAATCCTCCAACCCCGTATCCGCAAACTTTGCCCGGTTCGCATTATTCTTAATGTCCTTGCTTGAAGGCAAGAGAATATGCAGTAATCCGCAATAATCACTGGTTGCGCTATATATGACAATACCTACGCAGGAACCCAAACCGATTGTTGTAATCTTATTCGGAGCCTTACAGAGTTTCCAATCTGCTATCCCCACTTTCGTTACTTCTTCCATTTTCAACACCTGATTCCTAAGGACTCAAATATCTTATCGGAGGATTCCTCATCACAGACAAACATCAAAAATCCATTGATTGACTTTTCATTGTCTAAAAATTTAGAGTCGATGATTAATGCCTGATCGCCAACCTGACCTAATTCACTGATAGGCATACTAAGAACAGAACCGGCCATATCAATACAGATTGCAGGCGGTTCCGTACGCAGCTTTAAATTCGTCAGTGTTCCGATTGATGAAATATAGGAACTCATCAGAATATTTGCCGTCTCCTTAAGAGCGGATTTATCCATATGGTCAAAGCTGACAAGATCATCCGGATAAGTCTTATTCAACATAAGGCTTAACAATTTCTTCGCTTCCTCCAAGGTAAGGATAAACAAAATCATACCGTTAATCCCGCCTTTAAAATGGGTGAGGACCGCTGTCACAATGGCCTCCGGCCCTCCCACCATATCTGCTAATTCATTGAAATCCACAAATTTAACTACAGGAACCTCCATGCGGGGACTGGTGTTAAACATGACAGACAACGCCGTAGTCGCATTGCCCATACCGATATTGCCAATCTCCTTTAATATATCCAGTTCCATGTTTGTTAATTTTCGTCCTGTCATACCCTCACCTATGCATTATCCAAATCGGCAATAATTGACTGAATATTCAGCAATGAAATCAAAGTGTCCTTATATTTGCCCACGCCCTGAAGATTAATCCCCTGCTCGTCATAATCTGCCTTTTCCACATCTTCTTCTTCAAGGGAAACCACTTCGCGAACCTCATCTACTAAAATACCAATCTTGGCATTGCTCTCCGGTTTCACGATGATAATACGGGTGGCGTTGGTATTCTCCTTCTCCGGCAGCCCAAACCGCAGCCTTAAGTTCATAACCGGAATAATCTCACCGCGAAGGTTGATAACTCCTGCAAAAAAGGACTGGGCCTTCGGAACTCTGGTAATCTGCTGCATACGGACAATATTATCAATAAAGGTAATATCAATTCCATACTGCTCTCCGTCTAATTTTACCACGATATATTGCTTTGTCTCATTAATTACTACATTTTCGTCCATTCTTCGTCCCCTCCCTTATACCAATGAATTGGAATCAATAATCAGGGCAACCTCGCCGTCGCCTAAGATTGTTGCGCCACTGATCATTCTGTGAATGTTAATATATTTGCCAAGAGGCTTAATTACAATCTCCTGCTGTCCTAACAAATTGTCAATGACAAGACCAGTCTGGCGGTCTCCCTTCTTCACAATGACAACAATCAGATTCTCCGGTTCTTCCTCTCTCTCCGGGCAGTCTAACATCTGGTCAAGACGGACAAGCGGAATTACGGTACCTCGAAGGTTGATTACCTCTTTTTGCTGAACATACTTGATATCGCTAACCATCACATCCTCAATGGTTACAATGGAATTTAGCGGAATAGCGTATTTTTCATCCCGTACCTCAACCATAAGGGCCTGGATAATTGCAAGCGTAAGCGGCAGACGGATTGTAAATTTGGTTCCCTCGCCAAGCTTGGTAGATACCTCCACATCACCGCCAAGGCCTTCAATCTTGTTCTTAACCACATCAAGGCCAACACCGCGCCCTGACACATCTGAAATCTTTTCTGCCGTCGAAAATGCTGGTCGAAACAGCAGGTCGATGGCTTCCTTTTCTGACATCATGTCCGCCTGCTCCTGGGTAATGTGCCCCTTCTTCACAGCAGACGCCTTTACCTTCTCCACATCAATTCCGGCGCCGTCGTCAATAACCTCTATGGTGACATTGTTACCGTCCTGATATGCGTTTAACTGAACGGTTCCGCACTGGGGCTTGCCTAACTTCAGACGGTCAATCGTGGACTCTAAGCCATGATCCGCTGAGTTCCGAAGCATATGCATCAACGGATCACCGATCTCGTCAATTACCGTACGGTCAAGCTCGGTATCCTCACCAGTCATAATCAGCTCCATTTCCTTGCCAAGTTTTTTGGAAAGGTCACGAATCATTCTCGGGAAACGGTTAACCACGCTCTCTATCGGCACCATTCTGACCTTCATAACCGATTCATGAAGATTGGTGGTAATTCTCTCAAGATATTCAATCTGCTCATTAAAGCTCTGCATAGAGGTGTTATTTCCCTCCTGATTGCTGACAGATACCAAGCCATTCTTGGCAATGATCAGCTCGCTGACTAAATTCATAAGGACATCGAGCTTGTCAATATCCACGCGGACAGAACGGTTTGCCACCGGCTTGCTGTTGGTCTTAGCCGGAGCCGCCTTCTTCTTGCCCTCATCCTTCTTAGCTGCCTTATCTTCTTCCTTATTCTGAACAGAACTTACGACCTCCACATCGCCCGGAATTTCATAATCCTCAATAACGACTTCCTTAATCTCAGATACATTGGCAATAATCTTTTGTACCTCTTCTAAGGATTTATCTGTAATAATCAGCATGGAGAAATCAAATTCAAACTTCTCGTCTTCGATATCCTGCACGCCGGGAACCGACTTAATAATCTCTCCCACTGCCTCAACGCCCTTGAACACAAGAAACGCTCTGGCCGCCTTCAAAATACAATTCTCATCAATATAGACGGTTGCGCCAAATACATTCTTGTTCTGGGATTTGGCTTCTGTAATGGCATTTTTCTCAAAATCTGCAATGCTGATATGTAAAAATTTGCGCTTATCGTCATCTGCCGACGTTTCCGCTTCCGCCTTTTCCTCCTTTGCCGCACTTTTCTCCTTTGCCGGTGCCGCTGCCTGTCCGCCAGCCTCTAAGCAGGCGTTCAGGGTATTGATGATATCCTCGTTATCGTTCTCGCCTTCGTCAGAGGTCTCCACAATGCAGCCTAAATACTCTTCAATGGCGTCTAAGCACTTAAACACCACATCCACCAAATCCGGCGTAACGCTCATCTTGCCGTTGCGGATCTCGGAGAATACATTCTCCATATCATGGGTTAACCGCTGCATTCTCTTAAATCCCATGGTGCCTGCCATACCCTTCAGGGAATGGGCGGCGCGGAAAATCTCATTTACAGTATCAATGTTCTCCGGTTCTGCCTCTAAAATCAGCACCTGGTCATTCAAGGTCTGCAAATGCTCCTTTGTCTCATCAATAAAAATCTCAAGATATTGACTTAAATCCATGTTAATACACCCCCACTTTATTAATTATTTCGTTTCCAATATCTTCTAATGGTAATACTTTATCTGCCACGCCCTGCTCAATAGCCACCTTGGGCATGCCATAGACCACACAGGTATCCTTATTCTGTGCGATTGTATACACTGAATACCAATCCTTCAGGTTCTTAATTCCCTGCGTCCCGTCTGCCCCCATGCCGGTAAGCACCACACAGACTATAAATTCAAGAGAAAACGCCGGTACGCTCGTAAATGTCACATTGGCGCAAGGTTTCAAGCCGTTCACCGGTTCCTCGTCCGACTCCTTAAAAAAGAGTCTTCCCTGAACATCCTTTTTCAGATGTAAATGGGTACCGCCCTTAGCCAGATACACATGCCCTTTTTCTAACATCTCTCCGTCCTGCGCTTCGCTGACGGTAATCTGGCTGAGATCATTGAGCCGCTGGGCCAAAGAGTTCGTGAACCCTCTTGGCATATGCTGGACAATCACCACCGGGGCGTCTAAATCCTTATTGAGCCGGGGAATCAACTGGTGCAGAGCTTTCGGCCCGCCTGTCGAACTGGCAATCAATACAAGCTTGTTAATTCTGTTCGCTGCCATAATCTTACCCCATTTTTTATGATGAATTTATTATATCAAAAGATACTCTTCACATAAGTGCATAATAACAAAAATATCCCATTGTATCGGTTTTTTATACAATGGGATATCCTCTTTTGGTTTATGAATTTCCAAGCTGCTTAGAGCGGTTTTTCCGCTGCTCGTCAAAAATATACCGAATAATCTTTTCCCTCTGGCCCTGATCCATATGCCAGAATTTAATATGATGGTCATATATGGTGGAATTATTCTGGTTTTTATAAGCGCGCAGCAGTCTTGCATAACAATAGACCACCTCCGCTTTTTCCTTATAGACGATAGGAAAGCGCACCTGCATCAGTTTCTCCCTGTCCTCCTGCACTCCGGCCACAAAATGGATTCCTCCCCCGCTTAAGTCAAGCATGACGGCCGTTTTCCAGAGAGCCTGTTCCTCATCTGCTATGTAGGCTTCCCCGGATAAAACCATACGCTGCTCCTCCTCCCCTAAGGGGCGGTATTCTATCTGGGTACGGCATTCAAACCGGAAATATTCTCTGCGCTGCATCTTCTGTAATACGGTCTTTTGCTCCAGTTCCATGAAAAACAGCGCATTTTTCTTAAATCTTCCCGCAACTGCCACCTTACAGCGCATAAGTCCTGTCTTGGTGTAAAAAGTGGCATAAAATTCCTCTCCTACGCTCAGGGCAATGACCTTCCCCTCTTTAATGGGCATTGCCACATACATATTTCCTGATTCCGCCTCGTCTAACACCTGGCTGGTATATACCGCAGGTTCTTTATTCGGATTGGCAGAAAGCCTCGTTTCAATTTTTTCCAAGTCCAGCTTGTCGCCGATTTCAATTCGAGTATCCATACATCACCGCCTATCTGTTATTTTTTTTGGACTTAATAAAGTCTAATAATACCTTTGCTATTCCCTTTTTCCCCTCTTCCTCTACGGGAACATCCAACAATGCCCCGCATATGCCGCGAATCCGGACAGCCGTCTCACTGTTCGGGGCGCTCAAAGAAATGGGAGTCTGGGCGATTACCGCATCCGCAATCTTCTTGTCTTGCGGAATATATCCTATGTACTCCAATTGGATATTCAGGAATTTTGATACCACAATGCTGATTTTGTCATAAATCTCCTTGCCATCCTCCATATTTTCCACCCGGTTTGTGACAACCTTAATTGACTTTTGTTCTTTTCTAAAATCCTTTTTCCGGTTTACCGCTTTTAGGAGAGAATAGGCGTCCGTAATGGATGTGGGTTCCGGAGTTACCACTAATAAAACCTCCGGAGAGCTTAACACAAATTCCACTACGGAATCTGCAATTCCCGCGCCGGTATCAATGATAACCACATCATACATGCTGTCCAATTTTACCAGCTTGGCAATCAGCTTCTTAATCCGTTCCTTATCCAGATTCACCAGATCCTGCACGCCGGAGCCGCCGGAGATAAAACCAATCCCCATCGGTCCCTCCGTAATAATCTCCTCAATCGTCTTATTGTTAAAAATCAAATCTGCCAGATTATACTGTGGCCGTATGCCAAGCATCACCTCCACATTAGCCAGCCCGAAATCTGCATCCAAGATGACAACACTTTTGCCAAGGGCTTTAAACTGTAAGGCAAGATTAACGGAAAGACTGGTCTTTCCCACGCCGCCTTTTCCACTGGTCACAGCGATGACTCTGGCGGAAGGTGCATTATCCTTTAACAGCTCTACCTTTTCCCGTAATTTATCTGCCTGATCCATAGCCGTCGCCACCTCCTAACACCTGCTTGGCAATGATCTGCGGATTCATGACCTCGATATCATCCGGTACATTCTGTCCGTAAGACACATAGGATAAAGGCCGGTCTGTATCCAGCTTGATATTTAATATATTGCCAATCGCATCTGTTTCATCCAATTTGGTAAAAATCAAATTATAATCCGTAATGTCCGCATAGAGCGAAGTGATCTTCTTTAAATCGTTATATTTGGTTGTGGCGCTTAACACAAGATAGGTCAGTATGCTATACCCAGCAAAGGCGTCAAATATTTTCTTAAGATCGTCCGCCTGCTCCTTATTCTTGTGGGAGCGTCCAGCCGTATCCATCAGAAGATAGTCATACTCCTTGTATTTCGGAAGAATTTCCTTTAAATCTCCGGCCTCGTAGACCACCTCCACAGGAATGGATAAAATATTCGCGTAAGTCTTAATCTGTTCTACCGCCGCAATCCGGTAGGTATCTGAAGTCAGGATTGCAATTTTTTTCTTTTCCTCCAGTAAAAGCTTGGAGGAAAGCTTTGCAATAGTCGTAGTCTTTCCAACGCCGGTGGGCCCCACAAAGAAAATTACCTTGGGCTTTTTATCTCCCTTTTCAAAGGATATCGGCTTCATCTCTCCTAATTTTAAGATAATCTTCTGATATACACAGGAAAGCATCTCGTCTAAGGTGCGGATATTGCCGGAATGGGTAATCTCATCCATAATCTGCTTTGCATAGGTAAGCGTTACCTCATTGTTGGTCAGCTGTTCAATGATTAAGTCAATGGACTTGTTCTTTAAGCTGTTCTTCTCCGCCTCTTCTTCCTGTTCCTTATCCGCAGTCTCCTTCTTTTCAGATGCGGCTTTTTCCTTATCCCCTGTCTTTTCCTCTGAGTCCGCCGTCTTGCCTTCTGCGCTCTGTCTTTCCTTTTTCTGGCTCTCCATCTGCTGCTCAATCAGCATAGCAAGATTATTGAGTTTTTCCTCAATCTCCTTGGATTCCTTTGCGCTTTCGGACTCCTGCTTCATCTCCGGATGGAGCTTTTCGTCAATCTGGGCATTAATCTGCGATGTAGCCTTGCTCTCCGGCTTTTGCTCCGCAGTTCTCACCTCATCCACCGCAGCCGTCACTTCCACCTTCGTCTTTCTGAAAAATTTGAAAAGCCCCTTCGGTTTCATCGTCTTAATGTTCATCACAATGGCGTCCTTGCCTAAGTCATCCTTTGCCATCATAATGGCTTCTGTCTCTGAATTTGCTTGAAATTTCTTAATTATCATCTGTTGTCACCACCCCAATGGATTGTAATTCTACATCCGATTCAATTTCGTTATAGGATACTACTATTAAATCCTTAAAATAGTCTTTTGTCAACTTCTTAAAATACATTCTCACAATAGGAGATGTAATAATAATCGGCGCCTTGCCCTGGCTTTCCAATTTCTTCACTTCATTTTCCACGGAATTCAGTATCTTCTTTGTGGTTGCCGGATCAAGAGTAATATACGCTCCCTGCTCCGTCTGTTTAATGGAATTCATGATATCCTGTTCCACCTTCGGGTCTAGCGTCACCACTGTCGTCATCTCCTCGCCAGAGAAATAGGTATTAGAGATAGCCCTCTTTAAGCGCTGCCTTACATATTCTGTCAGCACATCCGTATCTCTCGTGGAGGGCGCATAATCCGCTAAGGTTTCGAAAATCGTAACCGAATCCCTGATGGAAATGCCCTCGGCCAAAAGATTTTGTAAAACCTTTTGAATCTCGCCAACTCCAATCAGCTTTGGAACCAGTTCGTCTATCAAAGTAGCATTGTTTTCCTTTACATTGTTGATTAAGTTCTGGACATCCTGTCTGGTCAGCAACTCGTCTAAATGCGCCTTTATAATCTCTGTCAAATGCGTGGCAATAATTGACGGCGGGTCCACCACCGTATATCCCATGGATTCCGCCCGCTCTCTTTGGGATTCGGTAATCCAGATTGCCGGCAGGTGAAAGGAGGGTTCAAAGGTGGGAATACCGGTAATCTCCTCCTCCACATAACCGGGGTTCATGGCCATATAGTGGTCAAACAAAATTTCTCCCTCGCTGATTTGGATGCCCTTGATCTTAATGATATACTGGTTCGGATTCAGCTGAATATTATCTCTCAAACGGATAATCGGCACTACTGCGCCTAATTCCAACGCAATCTGCCTTCTGATCATAACCACCCTGTCAAGCAGGTCGCCGCCCTGATTCACATCGGCTAACGGAATAATACCATAACCGAATTCCAGCTCGATGGGGTCCACCTGCAAAAGAGCGTTGACATTTTCATGCCGCCTGATCTCGTCTGCCTGTACCTCTTCCTCCTGTACCTCTTCTTCTATAGCCGCCACTTCCTCGGTATGGGCAATCAATCTTCCCAAGACAATCATTCCCAGTCCCATACCCAGATACACCAGAATTCTTCCCTCGCTTCTAAGCGGCGTGAACACACCTAAAAAGCACAGTGTGCCGCCCACCATGTAAAGCACCTTAGGCACCTGAAAAAGCTGGCCAATCATCACATCCCCGATATTATCCGCCTTAGACGCCTTCGTTACCAGAATACCGGTAGCTACGGAAATCAGCATGGAAGGAATCTGGGACACCAGACCGTCGCCAATCGTCAAAATCGTATATTGGGACACCGCCTCCGCCAATGGCAGTCCCTGCATCATCATACCTAAAATAATTCCGCCCACCAGATTAATCACTGTAATAATCAGGCCGGCAATAGCGTCTCCCTTTACATACTTGGTGGCACCATCCATGGAACCGTAAAATGCGGATTCCTGCTGTATCTTATCCCGCCGTTCCATAGCCTCTTTATCCGTAATGGCGCCCGTATTCAAATCCGCATCAATGGCCATCTGTTTACCGGGCATGGCGTCCAATGTAAACCGGGCCGTTACCTCGGAAACACGCTCGGAACCTTTATTGATAACCACCATCTGCACGATAACCAGCACAATAAAGATAATGGCTCCAATCACCAGATTACCGCCGCCGACAAAATTACCAAATGTCCTGACTACTACTCCCGGATTACCGGTGGAAAGAATCAGTCTGGTCGAGGACACATTGAGAGAGATCCTGAAAATGGTGGAAAACAACAGTATGGTCGGAAAGCTGGACATTGCCAGGGTTTCCTTTGCATACAGACAGTTAAACAGGATAATCAACGCCACCATTAGGTTAAAGGTAATCAGTATATCCAAAAGAAAATTCGGTATCGGAATAATGAAAAATATGACAGCCGCCAGCAAATACAAGCCTACAAATAAATCTGCCTTTTTCATTTATATCCACACCTCCTTCTCTTTATACCCGTATTTTTATTTTATCAGCTCACCTTATTGTGAAGCTGATACACATAAGCTAAGACCTCCGCCACCGCCTGATAAAGCTCCGGCGGGATTTCTGCATCCACATCTACATTGTAATATAACATTCTTGCTAAAGGCTTGTTTTCCACAATTTCTACCCGATACTCCCTGGCAATCTCCTTAATCCTTCCCGCTAAAAAGTCTGCGCCCTTAGCCACTACAACAGGCGCCTGTGTCTCACCGGATTTATAAGCGAGCGCCACGGCAAAATGAGTAGGGTTGGTAATGACCACATCCGCTTCCGGAACCGCCGCCATCATACGCCGCTGGGAAGCCTGCTGCATCCGCTGTCTCTGCTGTCCCTTTACCTTTGGGTCTCCTTCCTGATTCTTAAACTCATCTTTGACCTCCTGCTTGGTCATCTTGTTGTCCTCTTTAAATTTCCAACGCTGATAAAACAAATCCGCAGCGGCAATAACCATAAACAAAAGGCAGATTTTCCAAAGCAGCTCCGTTACGATATCGTACATAAGCAGAATGCTCTGCTCTAACGACATATCATAGATTAAATACAAGTCCCTCGCATGATCCGACAGCACCCCGTAGGAAATATATGCGATAAATCCAATTTTTACGATTGACTTGATTAGCTCCATAAACGTATTCAGGGAAAACATACGCTTAAACCCGTTAATCGGATTCATTTTGCTGAATTTTGGCTGTAATGGCTTAGTCGTTACCTTAAACTTAAACTGCAAGGCGTTACCGAAAAATGCAATCAACAGTCCGAACAGCAAAAAAGGCAGGATTACAATGCACAGGTTTAACAATGCGTCAGCAGTAAGGGAGGTAAGAGCCGCAACATCAATCCCGTCCCTTGTATACCGGGGAATCAGCGTATAAAAGGTATCGAACGCATCCAACAGCCGGTTACCCACAAAGCCCATAGCAACGCGCAGGCACACAAACAGGCCCAGTAACGTAGCGGCAGTAACAACCTCGGTACTCTTTGCCACATTACCTTCTTCCCGCACGTCCTCCAACTTCTTAGAGGTTGCTTCTTCTGTTTTCTCTCCTCCCGGACCTTCTTTGGCAAACATCTGAAGGTCTAAGGGCAGCCGAATCTTATATTCGTATGTCATCTGTGAAACACTCCACTCTAATAAAATACCTGCAGCACATCCATAACCACCTTCTGCATCTGTTCATACAGATATCCGGTTATGGTAGATAAAAAAGGCAGGGTAACTGCTATCACGCCAAAGCCGACAAAAATCTTAAGCTGGATTCCCACCACAAACATATTCATCTGCGGCGCCGTCTTTGCCAGCACTCCCAAAACCACATTTAACAGCATAATGGCAATCAGCACCGGCAGGCTGATTCTGAGGGCAATGATAAAATACTGGGTAATGTACCCAATCATGGTATCGTAAAGCGCCCCGGTATCAATGGTTACATTGCCAAGAGGAATCAGGGTAAAGGAATCCGACAGGGCAGATAAAATATAGTAGTGCAGATTCAGCACCAGCATCAAAATCATAACCAGCATACTGTAAAACTGGGCCGAAATCGTCGTCTCTGTATTAAAAGTCTGGTCAAAATTGGAAACCATGGAAAACCCGAGTTCCCGGTCAATAAACTGTCCTGCGGCGTTGATAATGGTCAACACCATATTGGCGGTAAATCCGAGCGTCAGCCCCACCACCAGTTCTTTTACCACAATCACTGTATAACCGATAAAAGTTGTATAATTAAGGGGCGTATAGGGATAAGCCGTATACAGAATAAGCGCCACGCCGATTCCCAGCATAATCCGCACCCTTCTTGTCACTGTTACATTACCAAAAATGGGGGCAAAAACCATTGCTCCCATTACTCTGGCAAGGATAGCCAGAAAGTATTCCAAATGATAAATGGAAAAGGATTGTTCGATCATATGTCATTACCTCACATAGGTGGAAAAATCCTCAAACAAACGATTCATAAATTCTATAATATTGTTCATAATCCAGCCGCCGCAGACAATCAGTGTAATAAAGATACTGAGTATCTTCGGAACAAAGGTTAAAGTCTGCTCCTGTATGGAGGTAACCGTCTGGAAAATACTGATTACCAGACCTACAATCAGGGAAACTAACAGCAGCGGGGAAGAACATTTAATAATCAGCCAAAGGGCCTCTCTTGCAATATCAATAACGACATCTGTTGTCATCTACTCACATCCCATCTAAATCTATCCGTCAGTAATTAAAACTCTTTACCACTTCTCCAATCACCAGATTCCAGCCGTCTGCCATGACAAACAGCAAAATCTTAAAGGGCATGGAAATCGTAGTTGGCGGCAGCATCATCATACCCATCGCCATCAGGGTGGACGCTACTACCATATCAATAATGATAAACGGTATATAAATCATAAATCCAATGATAAAGGATTTTCTGAGCTCTCCCATCATAAAAGCCGGAATCAATACAGAGCTTGGCACATCTGAAAGCTCTTCTACATCTTCTGTCTTAGACATATCCAAAAAGAAATTAATGTCTTCCATATCCACATTGTTAAACATAAATTCCCTTAAGGGTTCCATACAGGCCTTAAGCCCCTCCTCCTGGGTAATCTCCCCATTGGACAGCGGCTTGATTCCCTCCTCATTAATCCGTTGCAGGGTCGGCGTCATAATAAAAAGGGTTAAAAACAAGGCAAGCCCTACCAATACATTATTAGGAGGCGCCGACTGTGTACCAAGAGCCGTCCGCAAAAAATGGAAAACGACTATAATTCTGGTAAAGGACGTCATCATAACAACGATTGATGGAGCTAACGATATGACAGTAATTACCAAAAGCATCTGAAGCGTACCTGCCAGAGTGCCCTCGTCATTGGAAGTATCCACACGGACTCCCATGGAAAACGGCACATCATTCTCCAGATTGGTTAATTCCTCTGTCTCATTATTAATTTCATCATCTGTTATGCCGGTGGCTTTCACCTGATATCCCAGACATAATACAGAAAATATTATCAAATAAGCAATTAAAAATTTCTTCAGGCGATGATGCTTTCCCGCCTGCTTTGTATTATTTTTGATCATGATTGCGCTTTTCACTTCTCATCTTTTCCAGTATGTTTTTAAAATTAATCGGTTCCAAGGTGGTCTCCGGTTCTTTGACCTCGGCCTCGTCCAAACGGGTAAGCAGTGTGATATTGTCTTTGCAGACCGCAAGAACAAGATACTGTTCTCCCACCTTCACAATCTCAATCACCTTATTGTTTGATACCCGGAACACTTCAATGATTCTGATATTGCTGCGCTTATTCATCGCATTGGACTGAAAGCTGCCGGAAATCCGGGCAGCTAAATAAGCTAAAAACAACACAAACAGAAACAGTATAATCAGGCAGATTAACTGCCCAATACTTTCCAGATTGGAAGTACCGGCTGCACGAGTCAAAATCATATTACTCCACAGCCTTCTTAACTGCCTCTAACACTCTGTCCGGCTGGAACGGCTTAACAATGAAATCCCTTGCTCCTGACTGAATGCTCTCAATAACCATTGCCTGCTGTCCCATAGCAGAACACATAACAACACTGGCATTGGGATCGCTCTCCTTAATCTTCTTAAGTGCCTGGATTCCATCCATCTCCGGCATGGTAATATCCATCAGCACAAGATCCGGCTGCGTCTCAGCGTACTTCTCTACCGCTTTCGCGCCGTTCTCCGCCTCCCCGGCAATGGTGTAACCATTCTTGACCAAAATATCCTTGATCATCATTCTCATAAAAGCTGCATCATCACAAATTAAAATACTTTTTGCCATATCCTTTTCTCCATTTCATAAAATACTTTATTCTTTAATGATATCAGTAACTCTAATACCAAAGCTCTCCTCAATTACAACAACCTCACCTTTTGCTACCAGCTTGCCATTGACTAAGACGTCAATCGGTTCCCCAGCCAGCTTATCCAGCTCAATAATCGTTCCCGGAGCCAGTTCCAAAATCTCCTTAATGGATTTGCTCGTTCGTCCAAGTTCTGCGGTAACCTCCAACGGAACATCCATAATCAAATCAATGTTCTCCTGCTGGGTAATCGGGTTAAACGCCGCATTAAATGGCTGGAACTGTACCGGCTGTACATTCACATCCTGCATAGGCGGTGCATATCCATAAGGCATCCCCATCATCGGGGCTCCCATTGGCTGGCCCATCATCGGCTGACCTGCCCCTGCTGGAGGCGCCTGACTGGCTGCTGCCGGTTGGGGCTGTGGTTGTGGCGCCGGCTGAGACTGTGGTTCCGCAGCCTTTGGCGGCGGTGTCTCCTCCGGCTCTTGATTGGATTCAAATTTGTTATATAAATCCTTGGCCAAGTCGATTGGATAAAGCTGCATAATACTGCTGTCTACCAGGTCTCCAATCTCCATCTTGAAAAACACCTTCACAAAGGAATGATTCTGAAACATCCCCATTCCTTCTATGGCACCATTCCCCGTCAAATCCACTAACTCTGCTGACGGTGGCGAGATGTCAATCTTTTCTCCCAACATCGTTGACAATGAGGTTGCAGAAGAACCCATCATCTGATTCATGGCCTCGCAGATTGCGCTTAAATGCAAATCGGAAAGCTCATCCACCAGATTGGTTCCGTCTCCTCCCATCATTAAGTCTGTTATTACTTTAACATCATCTTCACGAAGAATCAAGACATTATTACCGTCAATTCCCTCCTTGTATGAAATTGTGATAAACACACAAGGTCTCTCATAATCTGCCACCAATTCATCCCATGTACAAATCGATACAGACGGCGTTGTAATGGTTACCTTCTGGTTGACAAGGGAATACAGGGTTGTGGCCGCCGTACCCATACAGATATTGGAAATCTCTCCTACCGCATCCTGTTCCTGTGGTGTCAGGGAAATGCCAGAGTCAGAAGACGGAGAACTATCATCACCAGTCATATTACCCAGTAATGCATTGATCTCTTCCTGTGATAACATTCCATCCATGTTCCTACTCCTCTCTTATGATTTCTGTCACCTTCACCGCATAGTGCTCTGCACCGGAACCAGGTAACGCTTTAAACTTAACAATATTACCGACATACACGTCTAATTCCTCATCCACATGGGAATCCAGCCTGATAATATCGCCAACTTGTAAATTTATAAAATCCATTACCGATATACTGCTCTTGCCAAGCAATGCCTTAATCGGAATCTGGGCTTTTGTAATCGCCGCCTCAATATACTCGTTATAGGCCTCTTCATTGTTGTTCTGCATCATAGAAAACCAGTATTTGGTGTTCAGCTTATCCATAATATCCTCTAAGGTCATAAAGGGAAGACAGATATTCATCAAGCCCTCAACCGTACCGATTGCCACATTAATGGTAACAATGGCAATCATCTCTCCCGGAGAAATAATCTGGGCGAACTGTGAATTGGTCTCAATCCGCTCTAACCGGGGATGGATTTCAATAACATTCTGCCATGGCTCCCGCAATAAATCCACCAAAATGGAAAATATTCTTTCCAATACGCTTAGCTCAATCTCCGAAAAATCCCTGGCCTTTTCCAAGGGATCGCCCATACCGCCCAACATACGGTCGATAATGGCATAGCCAAGATTAGAAGCCAATTCAATCAAAATATTGCCATTAAGAGGAGCAAAATTCACAATTCCCAATAAAACCGGATTAGAAAGGGCATTGGCAAATTCGGAGTAGGTAACTGCCTCTGAATTCATCACATCAATCTGCACATTTTTCCGCAGGTAAGCCGGAAAATTGCTGGATACCAATCTGCCAAAATGCTCAAATATAATCTCAAGGGTTCGCAAATGCTCCTTTGAAAACTTGGAAGGTCTGGCAAAATCATAATCTTTAATTTTTACTGCAGGTTCGTCATTTATCTCATCGACATCCAGTTCGCCAGAGCTTAACTGCTTTAACAGGGCGTCGATTTCATTTTGAGATAACACATCTGCCATACTATAACACCTCCAATAGCCAACTAATCCTTCTGCCTAAACTGATAAATACTATTGGATTGTAAACTTACTAAAGGATAACCGGTATATACACTGTGTACCATATTTCTTCTGCAGGGCGTCCAAAATCTGCTTTTTAATCTTTTCCTGCGTCTCCTGGTCGTCAACCTCTGCATACGTATAATTCTGAACCACATTTCTGGCCTCGTCAAATACCGCACCCTGGGCATCTGTCAAGACTGCATTCAAATCATCATATTCCTTGGAGGACTTATCCAATTCCAACGTCATCCCCATCTGTACATAATGCTTATCGCCGCTGCCGTCATCTTTTAAGTTGACAACCTGGGCCTCCACATTATAGGTGGCAATATTCTTAAGCTCGACTGTGGGCTGCCCGTCATTGCTCTCTAACTCCAGATTCAGCACAGAGGCAATCTCTGAAATCAGATTGTTTGTCTTCTTCGCCGAAGGCATACAGACAAACACCAGCATAACATTTAAAATCAAATTCACAACACACAACGCCAATATGATAACTGTAATCAAATTCTTCTTCATGTCTCTCTTTTCTTCCTCCCTTTATGATTCAGAATTCAACGGGTTAAATATCTTAATGGATACCCGCCTGTTTCTGGCACGGCCTTCTTCTGTATCATTAGAGGCCACCGGACGGCTGTCCCCATAACCGGCAACCTTCATATTCGCATCAATGAGATTGGCCTGCGCTTCCACATATTCCAACACCTTATTCGCCCTGGCCGTGGACAGATACCGGTTGCTCTCATACTTGGCTGTGCTGATTGGCACATTGTCCGTATGCCCCTCTATCTCAATGGTACAATCCCTGTATCTCTCCATTATGGATGCAATCTTCTGCATAAAGATAAGGGCGTCCTCCCTGACCTCGGCTTCACCGGGATTAAAAAGTATGGCTCCGTTAAGGTCTATGGAAACATACTGAGCGTTATAATCCATGACCATGCGGTCATCTATGCTATAGGATTCTGCCATCTGTGAAATCTCATCATACATCTCCTCAGACTGCTCTAACCCCTGTTCATCCATCTTCTCTTTAAGCTCCTGCTCGGACAACTCTGTCTTGTCCTGATCGGTTTTGCCACCGACAATCTCCTCGGAGTTATTTTCAATGCTGTCCGGCTGGTCGGAACTGTCACTGGTTCCCTCATCCGCGCCTGTAGCAGATAAATCCTGATTATTGCCCTCCACCTCAGAGGCAACGCCAATGTACTCTAAGATAGACTCAATTCCCGGAAGCTGTGTCACTCCACCGGACACAACGGCTCCCTCCACCAAAGATACAGAACCAGCCTCTAAGATACTAAAGCTGATATTCTCAAAGGAAGCTGCAATTCTCTGAATCTTCCCCTCATCCATAGTAGAGCTTGCAAACAAAAGCACAAAGAAACAAAGGAGCAGGTTCATCAAATCACTAAAGGTGGCCATCCATGCCGGCGAGCCCTCCTCGGGCGGCTTTTCTTTTCGCTTAGCCATAATTATTCACCGCCTCCTCCATTGTCTTCAGACAAATCCTCTCTCATACCCGGAGCAAGGAATGACTTCAGCTTCTCTTCAATTACTCTTGGATTCTCTCCTGCCTGAATAGACAGAAGTCCCTCTATCATAATCTCTTTTAACTGTATCTCCGCATCATTGAAAATGCCTAACTTGGTAGAAATCGGAGCACTAATCCAGTTTGCCAATACGGAACCATAATATGTAGTAACCAATGCCGTCGCCATACTCGGGCCGATGGAATCCGGATCTGACAGATTCTGTAACATCAATATCAGACCAATCAGGGTACCAATCATACCCCAGGCAGGTCCCATGGCTCCAATCTGCTTCCAGAAACCAATATTTTTCTGATGTCTGGCATCTGTATTCACCAGCTCTGCCTCTAAGATTCCCCGAACCAGTTCCGGGTCCGTTCCATCTACGATTAGTAAAATTCCCTTTTTCATAAAAGGTTCTTCCAATGCATTGGCCGATTCTTCCAGAGCTAAAAGTCCTTCTTTCCTGGCCACATTGGACAAATCAATAATCTGTTTGATGGTTCCCACAAGATCCATCTGCGGCGCTTTAAAGGCCAGACCAAAAGATTTGATTCCTCCGACGAAATCCTGTAACGGATAACTACCAAATACACATCCAAAGGTACCACCAAAGGTAATCAGTACAGAAGGCACATCTAAGAAATACCAAAGACCCGCCGGCCCCGCATCACCAGTCGCCATACCGAAAATCATCAGAGCAAAGGATGCCACCATACCAATTATTGTTGAAATATCCACAAGTTACACCTCACTAATCTACAGTAAATTAAGGCTTCCCTGTCCTAAAAAAGAAACCTTTTCCATAAAACAATATAAATTATATCACAAATTCTAAATATATGCCACTAAAATTTGCATCATTGCAGAAATATTGCCCGTTTATATGATATTACTAAATTTGTCACTTCTTGTCTACTCTCTTTTACAACAATTTTTTTGCCGGTGGTAAGCGATATTACCGTGTCCGGCGTCTCCTCCACAAACTCAATAACCTCCGCATTCAACGTAAACTTAACATCATTGAGTCTAGTTAATTCTATCATAGAATCCTCCTTTTTCCTATTGTTAATATTTACAATCGCAGCATATAACTTCTACATTATACCATACAGCAGCCACAATGATTATATTATTATAACATTTTCAGAAAATTCTGCAATCCGTTCATGCCGTTTGGCTTTCCCTACCCATAACATTTACACAAAAAAATGAGGCCATGCACAATTTTCATTGCACACAGCCTCAACACCATTTACCTATTATCTCTTAAGATTTACCAGTTCCTCGATCAGTGTATCGGAAACGGTAATAATTCTGGAATTTGCCTGGAACCCTCTCTGGGTAACGATCATTTCCGTAAATTCCTGGGACAAATCCACATTGGACATCTCTAATACGCCCTGCGTCATCTTCTCGCCGGTACTTGCGATATCCTGGCCAATTCCGTCAAAGGAACCGGACGCCTTCGTCTCCTGATATAAGCTGTCGCCAATGGCCTCTAAACCAGCCGGATTAATAAAGTTGGCAACTGCAATCTGACCTAACAGTCTGCTCATACCATTGTCGTAGACGCCATAAATCATACCGGACGTATCAATCTTCACATCAGAAAGAATACCTACCTTGCGGCCTCCGCCTGTGGAGTCTGTACCGCCCCGGTGAATCTCAAAATCACATTCCTCTTTTTTGGCATACATTTTCATATTGGAAAAATCCATCTCTATTCCTGTGATATGATCCTCTACATTTGGTGAAGATAAATCTCTAAACACATCACCAGCCTGTGTTCCCGCTTTAGGAGTTATTACAAGCGAAAGTGTCTTATTTCCATCCACTCCACCTACGTTTTCAAAATTACCATTATCCGGGTTAAACTTAATTGTTGTTGTTGTTCCCCCGGTAAAGCTTGCCTCGTATTCACCATTCGTTCCATCTATAATATTCACATTATCAACATCTGTAATGGATACAATAGAAACATCATATGCGCTTTCATCTGTTGGATTCTGCTTCACACTTAATTTAACTGTATACGCATTTCCCAAATTATCATAAATAGAAACTGTCTTCACAACACCATCATCCGTGGTTAAATTGGCATCCGTCTTTGCTATACCACCGGATAAATATACCTTTGATGTAAGCTCAGGCGGGGCTGTCTTAAACTCTTCGGCTTCCGGCCGCAAAGCAGATACGGTATCTCTACGAATCTGCGTGGGATCATCCGGATCTACCTGCCAGCCCATTACCAAATCGCCGCTTCCTGTAACCAGATTACCGGCATCATCTGTATTGAACGCTCCAACCTTGGTAAAATAATTAATGCCTCCGCGGTTTACAATGAAAAATGAACTTCCGTTAATCATCAAATCATAAGGGTTATTGGTAGACTGTGCGGAACCGGACTGGTGGGAAACAGTAATGGTTGCCACGCTGGTACCCAAACCAATCTGCTTTGCATTAGTACCGCCGCTGTTTGCTGAGGCACCGGTTGCGCTCTGGGTTGTCTGGTACAACACATCCCGGAATAACACCTGACTGGCTTTAAACCCCACTGTATTAACATTTGAAATATTGTTACCGATTACATCCATTTTGGTCTGGTGTGTCTTAAGACCTGCAACACCAGAATAAAGTGATCTCATCATAATTCATCGACCTCCTAAATCTTCATTGATGTGCTCCCCATCTGTCATTCAGGGGATTCTAGCCTCCAAAAGGTCCGGCTATACAATGACTGCTCCATCAATATTGGTAAATACATTACTGTCATTTGACTCCTGATCCATTGCCGTGACTACCGTATTGTTTTTGATATTCACAATAAATGCGATGTTATCCAGCATCACTAAGGATTCCTGAATACTCTTTTCCTTGGCCTGCATAACGCCCTTATTTAAGCGGTTCATCTGGCTCTCATTGAGATTAATGTTCCGGCTGGCAAGCCGTTCGTTGGCATGCTTGGAAAAGATTACCTGCTGGGATTGCTGCCCCTTTGCTCTGGTCTTTTCAAAAACCTGCTGGAAGGTAAGTCCCTGCTCGTTGGCTTTTTCCTTCGGTCTGCTCTCAATACCGCTTTTTAAATAGGCTTCTGCCATCTGGTCAATGGATACAAAGGAATTCTGTAAACGCTCCATGTTATCGCCCCTTTTCCTTAAGGTCCACCTACTATACTGTTTCGGTGTTATCCGATCCGTCGGAATCTCCATTTCCTTTGCCGTCGTCGCCGTCAACATTATCGCCGTTCTTATCATCGGTGCCCTCTGACGGGTCGGCACTGTTGATTAAGTGCTCCAGATAATCAATGCTTACCACAGAATCCAAATAATCAGCCGGGTAATAATTATCATTTACATGTAAATATACTTTTCCCTCGCTTAAGGTCACATAATCCACAAGCCCGCTGATCTGATTCACATTGCCCACCGCATCCGGCACATTCAGTATGACATACTGTCCCGTAAGGTTCATGGCCTGGCCGTTTGCAAAAGATGTGCTTAAGTTCTGCAGTTCTTCTACGGAAGAAAATTGTGCTAACTGTGACATATACTCCGTGTTACTAGTTGGCTCCAACGGGTCCTGATACTGCATCTGTGCAACTAACAGCTTTAAAAATGCATCTTTATCCAAAGAGCTGTTGGATTTCTCCTTCGTTGCCGCTGCCGGTGTACTGCCCACATTGGAAGTATCAATTCCTATTCCTGGCATATCTTCATCCTCCTTTTCTTTCATACTACATATTGTATCGGCAAAATATGAAAATACTTTATAGCTATGCCGTATAGCTTACGCTGCTTCCGGCGGCCTGCATCCGCACTTCCTCCGCCGCTTCTTCCTCTGCCATATCCGTCTCCGGTTCTGACAAATCCAATTTTCGGTGCCTGTTAGATGTCTGATTCTCCGTCTGGGAATCCTGATTTTCGTCCCCTCTCTCAAAGCCTGTGGTTGAAACCATTACTTCGATTGCATCAACCTTCAGATTCTGCTCCTGCATGCTCTCTTTCAGATTCGTAAGACCATTTTCAACAGCCTGTTTCGCCGCCTCTGTCTCGGCCACAATTCTTGCCGTCATGACGCCGTCCTTAGATACAACATGAATCTGGATTCTTCCTAAATGCTCCGGATAAAGCTGCATCTCCATAGAGGTGACTGTCTGGTTCATCTGAACCTTTACCTGCTCCACAATCTGATTGATGACCTCTGCCCCGCGCACGGGCTGTGCTTCCGGCACTTCAGCAATATTGTCCACCGCATTTTCAATGGCCTGTAATATCGGGTTGGCAAAAGCCTTCTGTGTCTGTAAATTTGTCTGTTCCCCCTTCGGCCTTTCCGCCGTCATCTCCGACGGACTCTTAGCATCTTCCTGCTGATGGAAGCTTTCCTCCTGCTGTCCGTTGCCGGTCTGCTTATTCTGCACTACCGTCATCTGAGGCTCTTTCACAGGATTCTCTGCCGTTTCTGTCCCTTCAGGCATTACCGGCTGTGACTGTTTTGTTGAACTTTGCTGCAATAAAACCTGCGGTTCTTCTTTCAATTTCTGTACGAGTTGAGCAGTCTCAGGGAATTCACGAAATCCCTCTTCGGCCTCCGGACCGGTTATAAGGGCTTCTAAATCAACCGTGTCCGTTAAATCCACAGCATCAAATTCATCCAAAAGCTCCTGAAAGCCTCCTAAAAAGTCTTTCAACTCCTGGTTCAGATTCTCATCCACAATCAAATCTGAAACCTCCGCCTGGTTCATCTGCAGGAAAAATCCCTTTAATCCGTCTGCCGTAAAGAGTTCTTCTACACTCATGCCAAAGCTTTCAAGCTGATTTGCAAATTCCTCCGGAGAAAGACCAAACTGTTCCATTAGATTCTGCAGCAGTTGTCCCACAGCTTCTAACAACGCTTCCGTCTCTTCCGCCGTTAAGTCTAAAGTCCCGTCAGAAATTTCTTCTTGAGCCATATCGGCCGGAATCTCTGCCTTTTCTGTCAGACCTGCTTTTGGAACCCCGTCCGATTTCTCTGCCTGTTCTGTCCTCTGAGCCTTGTCCGGCTGTTTTGACTGTCCGGATTCCGGCGTCTTAACGGAAGAATCTGCCTTAGATTCCTTCTGCGGCTCATTCTTTGCGTTTTCCTTTACCGGCTGTGTTTTTCCCGAAACGGCGTCCGCCTTGCTGCCGGCATTGGCAAGAAAGCTGGAAAAATCCGTTGAGGCGGCGTCTGTATTCGGCTTTGGCAAAGACTGTCCCGTCTGGTTTCCCACAATCAGCAGATTGGCTGCATTCACACTTTCCTTTACCTGCATGCACATCCTCCTTTCGTTATATAATATGATAAAGAGCGGTCAGTATACTAAAAGCTTTTTGGTGATGTTCGCAGAAAATGCCGGATCCATTGCTTCCATTACCTTTGCCCTGCTCTCCGCCTTCATGGCTTTGAGGATCTCCGCAACAGAATCCAAATTGTCTCCCATCTTCTCTAATACCGCCGCCGCCTCCGCAGGCTTCATATTCTCGTAGGTCTTCGCTAAATCCTTCATATCCGCATCTGCGGACTCATTGGAGATAACCTGACGGTAAATCGCCTCTGCATTGGCTGCATCTATACTTTCATACCACTCTTTATATGTATCGGCATCCGGAGCGTTTTCTCCATAGACTATTTCGTTATAAAATTCTTCTTTTTGTCTCTGAAATTCACTCTGACCTTCCTCAAACACCTTCAAACGCTCTATTTGCTTAGATAAATCGGCATTTTCGTCCTTTAACGATTTGTTGCTGGAATTTAACTTTTCATTCTCCGCCTCTAACTTGGCAATCATTTCTTTTGCCTGGGAGAGGGTTGCAATCTCATTCTCCTCTGTGCCTTCTTCTTCCGCTTCCTTTGCTAACTCCTCCTCTGACGGTTTGGGAAGAATCTTGTTGACAACCGGCACATTCTTAAGCACAGGGCGCAGCACGCCGCTTCCAAATCCGCCGATATCAAACTTAACCAGGGCAATAATAATGGCCAGCCATACCACAACAATTAAAATCACAAAAATGCCTGACAAAATTCTGCTGCCAAGGCTTTCCTCATCCGGATCTTTTGTTTTGTCTTTTTCCTTTTTTGCCATTGTTATGAAACCTCCTCGTCCAAATCTTTATTATTATACTGATAGCTGATTAGCTGGTCAATCTCTTTCATCTCCTGCTGATTCATCTCCTGCTTAAAGACTTCAAACTGATTTTCCCTAAGCTTTTCGTGAATCTTTCTCTCCTGCATAGCCTCATTCATCAGCCGGACCGCTTCTTCGAGTTCCTGCTCAATCTGTGCGATTACAAGCTGCTGGCCTGCAATATAGTCCTCCATAATCAAAATCGCGTCCTTGCACTGCTCAATCTCTAACAGATCAAGCTTTTTTGAGACCAGTCCCCTATACTCCCGCATATACTGCATATGCCTGCTTTTCAAATAAGAAAGCCGTTCCTCCGCCTCATTCAGTCTTGCACGGACCGCCATGTAATTCTGCTTGGCCTGCTCCTCTAATTTATACTTGATATCTAAAATATTCTGCATTCGATATATAAATCTGGCCACTTTCCTACTCCTTTAATCAGTCGCTTTCTTCCCCTTCAAAGATTGCCGACATCATGGCAACCTCCTCGTCAAACTGATATTTGCTGTCCACATCCTGCTTCAAAAACGCATTGACCTGACGGATTTTGGAAATGGCAAAATCAATATCCGGATTAGAACCGGCTTTGTATGCGCCGATATTAATCAAATCCTCCGCCTCATTGTAGGTTGCCAATACATTTTTAAGCTTCCCGGCCGCCTCCTTGTGTTCCTTAGAGGCAATCCCGCTCATACACCGGGAAATGCTCTGTAGCACATCCACTGCCGGATAATGGTTCTTATGGCCTAACTTTCTGGACAGCATAATATGTCCGTCTAAAATACCTCTTGCCGTATCGGAAATGGGCTCGTTGAAATCATCGCCGTCCACCAATACCGCATAAAGCCCGGTAATGGAACCCTTTTCCGAATTGCCTGCCCGCTCTAATACCTTGGGCAGCTCGGAATAGACAGACGGGGGATATCCTCTTGTTACCGGAGGCTCTCCGGAAGCCAAGCCTATCTCCCTCTGGGCCATACAGAAACGCGTCATATTATCCATCATCAAAAGGACGTCCTTGCCCTGATCCCTGAAATATTCCGCAATCGCCGTCGCCGTCTTGGCTGCCTTGTTACGGATTAGGGCCGGTTTGTCCGAGGTGGCAATCACAACCACAGAACGTTTCATGCCTTCCTCGCCTAAATCTCTTTCTATAAATTCCCGGACTTCCCTGCCACGCTCCCCGATCAGGGCAATGACATTGACGTCGGCCTTGGTATTTCTTGCAAACATACCCATCAAAGTAGATTTCCCCACGCCGGAACCGGCAAAGATTCCGATTCTCTGCCCTTTTCCTACCGTAATCATGCTGTCCACGGACTTTACGCCAAGAGGAAGAACCTCAGAAATAATCTTTCTCTTTAATGCGTCCGGCGGCGGCGCCTCTATGGGATAAGTCTCGTTTAAATGAAGCTCCTTCCCGTCCAACGGCCTTCCAAGGCCGTCTAAAGAACGTCCAAGCAGTTCTTCGCCGACCTGCACCTTCAAAGGCTCCTTCGTGTTCTCCACAACGGCGCCAAGGCCGATTCCCTCCACGCTTTCAAACGGCATTAAAAGCACCCGGTTATCCCGGAACCCCACTACCTCCGCCATCACCTGCTGGGAACCGTCCTTTGAGGTAATTACGCATAAATCATTTAATTTACAGGTAGGACCTACCGATTCCACAGTAAGTCCTACAATCTTTGCAACCTTCCCAAGCTCTTTGACATAAGAGCGTCCGGCTAAGGAAAAATATTGCTCATAATTTATTTCCAAAGAAACCACCTATTCCTTTATCATCAACCGCAACGCCGTAATCAGGTTGTCAAGCTGCACATCCAAACTTACATCCACAATGCCGTTATCCGTCTCAATTAAGCACTGCCGGTCTGAAAGCTGGGCGTCCTCAAAAATCTCCACTGTAATGTTGGGATTTAACGCCCCGTAAATCTCATCTTTCCGCCCGGCTAATTCCTCATAATCATTGGCAGATACCTTTATAACAAAATGCCGGCTGTTATCTAAATCCTGCATAGCCGCATTAATCATATATAAAAGCACATCCCGCTGGTTGTCAATCACCACGCCGGTAACGGAAGGAATCAACTGACAGAGCAAATCCACCATTTTCCGCTCTGTATCCGCAATCAGGCGTTCTTCTTTCTCTATGTATTCCTGCTCTAATTCGTTTCCCCGTTCCTCTAAGGCGTCGGTCTGCTCCTTAAGCTCGCGCTCCGCAGTGGCCCGGCCTTCCCCGTAACCGGCCTCGTAGCCTTCTTCCTGGGCTTTGCGCCGAATCTCTTTGGCCTCGTCATAGGCAACGGCCCGCATATGCTCCACCTCGTCATGGGCCTGATTCACAATCAGTTCTGCATCCTTCTTTGCCGCCGTTACAATGTCGTCCGCCATCTGCTTTAACTTATCGGCAGAATCCGGCAGATTGGGAAGCTCTGAGGTATCCATGGTAAGCACATCCTCATCAAAATCCATGCCCTCCATCTCGGCGTCCCGAACCATTGCTTCTGCTAACGCTTCTTCCACAGAAGCCTCACTTTCCGCAGCTTCATTCTCCGCTGCCTCCGCAGCGCTGTCTAAGGCTTTGATAATCTTATTCTCATTAGTATCAATCACCAGCGTATTTTCCTTGGAAAATGCGATAAATCCCGACTTAATCAGATTAGACAATAATCTCGTCACCTCCACCACGGGAGATAACAATCTCGCCGGTATCCTCCAGCTTTCTGATAATATTTACAATCTTCTGCTGTGCTTCCTCTACATCCTTCAGGCGGACCGGACCCATATATTCCATGTCCTCTTTGATCATGGTAGCCAGACGGGAAGAAAGATTGCTGAAAATACAGTTCTGTACATCCTCGTTGGCATTCTTAAGGGCAATGGCAAGCTCGTTGTTGTCCACTTCGCGAAGTACCGTCTGGATTGCCCGGTTATCAAGCGTAAGAATATCCTCGAATACGAACATTTTCCGGCGGATTTCATCTGCCAGTTCCGGTTCCTCAATCTCCAATGTCTCCATAATATGTTTCTCAGTACTTCTGTCAACCGTATTCAATATGGATACGATTGCGTCTACGCCGCCCACAATCGTGTAATCCTGATTGACCAAAGACGATAATTTCTTCTCCAATACCTTTTCCACCTCTTTGATGACATCCGGACTGGTGCGGTCCATCAGGGCAATACGCTTTGCAACATCCGCCTGCTTTTCCGGAGGAAGGGCGCTTACAACCGCCGCCGCCTGACTGGAGGGCAGATAGGCCAGAATCAAGGCGATGGTCTGAGGGTGCTCCTCCTGAATAAAGTTAAGAAGCTGCGACGGATCCGCCTTACGGACAAATTCAAAAGGCCGGACCTGTAAGGATGCGGTCAGTCTTCCGATTACATCCCTTGCCCTGTCCTCGCCAAGAGCCTTGTCAAGCAATTCCTTTGCATAGTTGATACCGCCCTCTGCAATATACTGCTGGGCGAGACATACTTCATAAAATTCTTCCAGTACCCGCTCCTTCAAATCCGGGGGTACGCTTCTGGTATTTGCAATTTCCAGTGTCAGGGACTCAATTTCATCATCCTTCAAATGCCTGAAAATATTTGCAGATTTCTCAGGGCCTAAAGAAATCAATAAAATTGCCGCTTTCTGAATACCAGAAATATCTTCATATGATGCCGCCATACCTTCTCCTCCAAACGATTCACTCTTTAATCCCAATCATCTTCCAGCCAGTTTCGCAAAAGCAGCGCAACCTCTTCCGGATTCTCATCCACAAACCGCTCAATCTGCTGTCTGGTCGCCGATTTATCACTAAACTGAATATCCTCTAATGTCTGATTCTCTTTGGTGGTAGCCAGCAGCGCTTCCACAGAAAGCTCCGGCTCTAACTCGGACACCTCCACCGGTTTCATTCCCTTGAATACTACAAAGCAAAGCAGGGCGACAATCAAAATTGCCAGAACAAACTGCAGATAATTGGCAACCGTCTCCGCTGCCGTTGTCTCCTTCGGATAAAACAGTGGCACTTCAAATGCCTGAATCTGAATATTATCCGTGCTGATTCCCGTAGCCGCCTGTACTAAGCCATAGGTCTGCTCATCAACCTCGATGGGCTTCCGCTCCCCGTTCTCTTCCTGAAATTCCTCAAAATTGGTTCCCCTTAACTGACCCGCCTTGCGAAGCGTCTCCTCATCATATATCACATAGCGGCTCAACACCACTGCAATACTGGAATTGGCTGTGTCAATGGTACCCACTGCCTCCTCCGTATAGGTCTTGGTCACACTGTCGTGGTACTCCTGTCTTACCACGCTGGCATTGCTGTTGGCGCCGCTTCCGTCTACCATTTCATACTGGTTCACCTCGTCGTCATTGGAATCCGTTCCCGGTATGCCAACCACGCCGTCCGTATTCTCTGCATCATAAGTGTACCGCTCCACCATTGGACCGGTATCCTCTTCTTCGTCATCTGTATAGTGATGTTCGTCCTCTACCGTAATCTTGTTAAGGTTAATATCCAAATTTGCCTTTACCTCAGCGTCATTGTATATCCCTGAATTGACAAACAGACTACGCACCTGATCCTGGATATTGTTCACAACCTGATTCTGTATCTTCATGGTCTGGTTTGCAGATCCTGCCGCCGTCGTCGTGTCGTTATCCCCGCCAAACAACAGGTTGCCGGTCTGATCCACAATCCTTATGGAATTGGTAGTCTTATTGCCAAGAGACGTTGCCACCAGATTCGCAATCGCCTCCACGCTTTCCTCCTTAAAATCTTCAGTGGTAATCAGTAACACACTGGCAGAGGCTTCCTTTTCCTGTGAGAGCAGGGAATTGGTGGAATCTGGAACCGTAATCTGTACGGACGCCTGCTTAACGCCGTCAATTAACTCCAAATCACTGCCGATGTTATTCTGCGTCACAATCTTATCCTTAAGCCGCCTCTCGCTGTCTGTAGTGGACATACTGTTATCAAAAAGCCAGTCCAAATCGTCATTCCGGTTCGTGGCAATATTATTCTCTCCTAACGCCAGTCTGGCATTGGATTCATCCTTTTCATTAACTGTAAAGACCAGACCGTTACCGGAAACCGTAAACTGAATTCCAGCCTCGTCTAACACTTCCTTTGCCGCCGCTGCATCTGCAGTGTTGTCAAAGGTGACTAATTCCACATACTTAGCCCGGTTAAGTAGCAAAACTAACGCTACCAATGTCAAAATAACGGCTGCGGATATGGATATAATCAATGTCTTTTGTTTACTTGTAAAACGATTCCAAAATTCAACAATCTTGGCCTGTATGGATTTTAATCTGTCTAGCATAGTACTCCCTACTTTATAAGTGTCGTTTATTTATTAAATCTGCAAATTCATTAATTCTTTATATGCATCTATTACCTTGTTGGTCACATTCACTGTATATTGTAGCGCTATATTCGCCTTCTGCTGCGCCACACCAAGCTCATGGGTGCTGTTGGCATACCCCAGGGAAAAATTCACCTCGGCCTGCTCTGCCGCCTTTTGTAAGTCATCCGTCTGCTTATACATATCAATCGCAGAGGTCAGCAGATTGTCAAAAGACTTTGCCCCGTCTGTGCTGATCTTCGGACTTGCCGCCTGCTGTAAAATAGAATCATTGGTTCCTATATTGTGTACTGCTGAAACAGCCATCTTCTCACCCTTTCATGTCTATGCGTAATCTAATATTATCATTCCTGCAGCGCATAAAATATTACTGCATCAGTTCCAGTCCCTTAGACGCCATAGCCTTCGCTGCATTAAAGGCGGTGGCGTTGGCCTCATAGGAGCGGCTGGCGTCGATCATATTGGTCATCTCTGTCACCGTATTCACATTGGGCAGGGTGACATATCCATTCTCATCTGCATCCGGATGCGTGGGATCATAAGCCATAGCGCCCTCTCTTGTATCTTCTACAATAGCCGCAATCTTTACGCCCCTTGCATCATAAGTCTCTAACTTATTGCTTAAGATGTGGTCAAAGGAGGAATTGGAATTCTCCTGAAAGACAACGGTCTGTCTTCTGTACACCTCGCCATTCTCGTCTCTTGTTGTATTGACATTGGCCAGATTCTGGGAAATGATATCCAGCCTTGTCCGCTGTGCGGTCATTCCCGAAGCCGCAACATCCATTGCATTAAAGATTCCGCTGCTCATACTCTGCTACCTCCTCTATTTGGCTAATACAATCTTATACCGGCTGAATTCCTGATTAATCATATCCACTAATGTATTATACCGGATCTGGTTCTCCGCCAGTTTGGCGCTTTCCGCGTCTGCATCCACATTGTTTCCGTCCAGACGGTAGGAAAGGCTGGAGGAATCTGTATAAATCAACCCGCCGAAATCCGACAGATGCGTATTCACTTCGGCAATCCGCTCGTCAAGCGGTTCCCCGCCGATTAATGCCTGCTCTAAAAAATCCTGAAAGGCAACATCTTTTCTCTTATAATTCGGCGTATCTACATTGGCAAGATTATTGGTAAGAATCTCTTCCCTGGAATTGGCTGCGCTGGCCGCTTTTTCCAGAACATTAATGTAGTTGTAAATATTGGTATTGATCATACCTGCATCCACCTTTCTATAAAATGATAATATATAGTCATAATTTCCATGCCTCTATCATAAAATAACAATAGCAAAGGACTCATGAAAGAACCCACAAATCCATTTGCCATTCCAATTCCCTTTCTCACTTATGCAGTTTGTCAAGCTCGTCAAATATCAGCTCATTCAAGACCTTGATATAAGTTCCCTTCATGCCTGCAGATTTGGTCTCAATCACGCCTGCGCTTTCAAATTTGCGCAACGCATTCACAATCACAGAACGGGTAATTCCCACCCTGTCAGCAATCTTAGAAGCAACCAAAATCCCTTCTGTTCCTTCTAGCTCATCAAACACATGAACAATTGCCTCCTGCTCCGAATTAGACAAGGTGCTGATTGCGGAACGGACAATGGCAAGCTTGCGGCTTTCCTCCTCAGATTCTTCATTGACACTCCGCATCATTTCCAAACCAACCACGGTAGTACCATATTCACTGAGGATAATATCATCTATCGTGTACTGCTGATTCTCCTTATACAGAAATACAGTCCCCAACCGCTCCCCTGCAATATCAATGGGAGTAATAATTGCCCGGTACTTTTCTACATGTTCAAATTCAAAACCTAAGGTTGCAAGATTCACATTCTCCTTGGTAGACAATACTCCAAGCAGTCTTTCATTCAGCATATTATCAATGAACCCGCCCACATCCTGGGTAATCAGTTCTGTTATCTCACGAATATCGGAACGGTTCCGGATGCCCAAAACCTTTCCCTTCCTGCTGATCACTAATATGTCTGATTCTAAAATCTCGCTTAACACCCTGCAAATATCATTAAAGATAACCTTATGAGAGCTGTTATTATGCAGAAGCTGATTAATCTTCCTCGTCTTATCTAATAACTGTACACTCATAACCTCCTCCAATCCAACTACAATTTTAACACAAATTTAAAACAATAACAACAATTTTATGAAAAGGAGGCTGTTAAAATCAAAATGTCACTGTTTTGGCGGTTTTTCGCAGCTATAGCCGCACTCGCTGTTGCTGCAGACCAGCTTATTTCCCTTTTCCAGCATGATATGGTTACATTTGGCACAAAAGACAGAAGATGGTTTCTGCCAGGACATAAAATCACAGTCCGGATTGTCAATACAGCCGTAATACTTCCTTCCCTTTTTGGTCTTTCGAAGCACAAGATCCTTTCCGCACTTCGGACAGGCCACGCCGATTTTTTCAAAATGGGGCTTTGTAAACCGACACTCCGGAAATCCCGGACAGGCCAAAAATTTACCATAAGGCCCATATTTTATGACGAGATTGCGGCCACATTCCTCACAGATTTCATCTGTCACCTCGTCCTCAATCTTAACATGCTCTAACTCTTCATTGGCCGCCTTTACCGCCGCCTCTAAATCGGGATAAAAATTAGCCACCACCGTCTTCCAGCGAACACTGCCCTCTTCTATGTTATCGAGCAGAGACTCTAAATTTGCCGTAAATTCCGTATCGACAATTACCGGAAATCCCTTCACCATAATCTGGTTCACCGCCTCGCCAAGCTCCGTCACATACAGATTCCGGTTCTCTTTCACCACATACCGTCTGGCAAGAATCGTAGAAATGGTGGGCGCATAGGTACTCGGCCTTCCTATTCCCAATTCCTCAAGCTGTTTGACTAACGCTCCCTCGGTGTAATGGGCCGGCGGCTGAGTAAAATGCTGTTTGTCAATCAACTCCTTTACCGTAACCTCTGAACCTGTTTCAATATTGCGGAAGCGGTTTTTCATATCCTCCTCATCTTCTAAAACATACACAGCCATAAAACCGTCAAATGCAAGTTTCGTGGAAACTGCTCCAAATTCATACCCTTTTCCCTCTAACTTGAGCGTCTCGCTTTCGTATCTGGCCGCCTCCATCTGGCTTGCCAGAAAGCGGTTATAGATAAGCTGATATAAGCGGAACTGATCTCTTGACAACTGTTCCTTCAGCCTGACCGGCGACAGTTCCACATCCGTAGGCCGGATTGCCTCGTGGGCGTCCTGTATCTTCTTGCCGTTGTCTGCTTTTCTCTTTGCCGTTCCCACATATTCTTTTCCATAATGTTTGGTAATATAATCAAGCGCTGCCGCCGCTGCTTCCTCCGAAATCCGAACGGAATCCGTTCTCAGATAAGTAATCAGACCTACGCTGCCCCTGCCTTTAATCTCCACGCCTTCATAGAGCTGCTGGGCAATCCGCATGGTCTTGCCGGTAGCAAAATTCAGTTTTCTGGCCGCCTCCTGCTGCAATGTCGATGTCGTAAAAGGCAGAGGGGCTTTCTTCATTCTTGTGCTCTTTTTAAGATCCGCAACGGATAATCTTACCCCTTTTAAATCGGATAATATCTGCTCCATCTCTGCCTTGGAATGAATCTCTGCTTTTCCCTTCGGCGTGCGCTGGAGTTTGGCCGTAAAGGGCTGCTTTGCCCCCTTGGGCAGTGCCGAAACCTCCAAAGTCCAGTATTCTTCAGGAACAAAACGGTTAATCTCATCTTCCCTGTCGCAGATTAACCTAAGCGCAACAGACTGTACCCGTCCTGCGCTCAATCCTCTTTTTATCTTAACCCACAAAAGGGGGCTTATCTCATATCCTACCAACCGGTCAAGAACACGCCTTGCCTGCTGGGCGTCCACCAGATTCATATCAATATCTCTGGCGTTTTTTAAAGAGCCTTTTACTGCATTCTTTGTAATCTCATTAAAGGTAATCCGCTTATACTTCTTATCCTCCAGCTTTAACGCCTTGGATAAATGCCATGAAATAGCTTCCCCCTCCCGGTCCGGATCAGTAGCCAGATACACCTTATCTGCCTTTTTCACTTCCTTGCGAAGCGCGGATAAAAGTTCTCCCTTTCCCCGTATGGTAATGTATTTGGGTTCAAAATCGTTGTCCACATCAATTCCCATCTGGGATTTCGGCAAATCCCTGATATGTCCGTTCGATGCAATGACTTCATAGCTGCTCCCAAGAAATTTCTTAATGGTTTTAGCTTTTGCGGGTGACTCAACAATAACAAGATTCTTTGCCATAACTCGGCTCCTTCCGGTTCTTATATTCATTCCGCTAATTGCATATATGCAAATCCGGGATTAATCCGCAAACCACTATACACCATTTTTTCTGTCGGTGCAAGTCACATTTTACACTTCCCCTTTTCTTCCTATTATAAATTTCCCCTGATATTACAGCTTAATCGCATAATAATTCCCCAAAGGCTCCTCGATTATGCCCCGCACCGCCAGATGATTCAACGCCATACACACTTCCTGGGGCGCAAGCTGCAATTCCTCAATGATTTCGTCCAGATATTTAGGTTCTATCCGGAGGCAGCCATAAACCGCCTGCTCTGTGGGAGAAAGCTGCATTTTCTGAATGTCCCTGCCCTCTATAGGCAGTTTCTCACAATCGGATAAATGCGTTCCTTCTACGCCTAATATCTCCAATATGTCCTGAATCTCCGTAACTATATGGGCTCCCATCTTAATCAGCCGGTTGCAGCCCACGCTGTTATGGTCCGTCACCCTGCCGGGAAGGGCGCAGATTTCCCTGCCCTGTTCCAATCCCTGGTCGACAGTGATAAAGGTGCCGCTTCTCTCCCTTGCCTCCACTACAAGAATTGCATCTGCCATACCGGCAATCAATCGGTTCCGTTCCGGAAACAATCCCGGCGCCATCTTTGTTCCCACATTGCTCTCGGATAAAATTCCTCCCGTCTGCTGCATATCGATAAAAAGCCGGTAATTCTCCTGGGGATATACCCGGTCAATTCCACAGCCCAACACACCAAGCGTATAGCCGCCTGCCTCCAAAGCGCCCGCATGGGCCATGCCGTCCACTCCCCTTGCCAGTCCGCTTATTACCGCAACGCCGTTTTTAGAAAGCTCCCTTCCAAAATAGCGGGCCATCTCGCTTCCATATCTGGTACATTCCCTTGTCCCTATGATTGCCACCGTCTTTGCGCCGTCTGCCGGCATTTTCCCGATCAGATACAGCCCCAGCGGATTATC
>CANREG010000014.1 GCA_947629565.1 uncultured Lachnospiraceae bacterium | reverse complement strand
GGCTTAATCGGCGGCTCCATTGCCAAATCCATCCGCCGTATCTTTCCGGATTATGAGATATTAGGATTTGATGTGGACCAGTCAGCGCTTTTAGCGGCAGCAGGGGAACATACCCTGACAAAGACCGTAACCTCCATAGAAGCGATGGAGGACTGCGACTATATATTTTTATGCGCACCTGTCCATTATAATATCGCATATCTTCCTATATTAAAGAGAAGCATGAAGGACTCCTGTATTCTGACCGATGTGGGAAGCGTAAAGAGCGATATCTGTCAGGCCATCCACGACAACCACTTAGAAGACTTCTTTATCGGCGGGCACCCCATGGTGGGCTCCGAGCGCAGCGGTTACGAGGCTGCCAATGACCGGCTCATTGAAAACGCCTACTATTTTATCACTCCCTCCGATACAGTTGATTCAAAAAAAGTGACGGAATTTTCCACATTTATTGAAGATTTAGGGGCTATCCCCCTTATATACAGTCCGAAGGAGCATGATGAGATTACGGCTTACATCAGCCATATTCCCCATGTTATCGCCTCCTCCTTAGTCAATCTGGTAGCAGATAGGGAAGATGACAACGGTATGCTAAAGCAGTTGGCCGCCGGCGGTTTCAAGGACATTACCCGCATTGCCTCCTCCAACCCTGTAGTCTGGGAGCATATCCTCTTAAGCAACCCGGCAAACGTCACCGCCGGACTCCGGGCATTTATCCGGGAGTTAGAGGCAATGATTAGCGCCATTGAGACGGAAGACGCCAGAGGCATTTATTCCTTTTTTGACAGCGCCAGAAGTTACCGGAATTCCATTCCGGAACACGCCACCGGCGTAATCCGCATGAATTATGACGTCTATGTGGACATTCCGGACGAAGCCAATGCGTTGGCTTTAGCGGTTTCCTACATTGGCGAGGCTGAAATCAGCCTGAAAAATATCGGCATTACCCATAACAGAGAAGATAATGAAGGAGTGCTGCGGCTGTCCTTTTATGATAACGAGGCCGCAGTAAAGGCGGCTGCCCTGTTAAAGGATAAGGGATATCAGGTTTACGAGCGATGAGTGATATATTTACTCTTATAAATTGTACAACCCGGACAATACAGCGCAAATGCGAAAAACAGACGAATGACGCAAATACCAATTAAAATAACACAGAAAAGGGGATACACTATGTTAGTTCCACATATTCATCATTTACAGGGAGAAATTACCGTTCCGGGAGACAAATCCATCTCCCACAGAAGCATTATGCTTGGCTCCATTGCAAAGGGCACCACAGAGGTGACCGGATTTTTACAGGGGGCCGACTGCCTTTCTTCCATTTCCTGCTTTGAAAAAATGGGAATCGAGATTGAAAACAATCCGGCTGCGGGTACGGTACGGATTCATGGAAAGGGACTTCGCGGGCTGACAGAGCCTGCTTCTACCCTGGATGTGGGCAACAGCGGCACCACCACAAGGCTGATGTCCGGTATTCTTGCCGCCCAGCCTTTTACCTCTACGGTAGACGGAGACGCCTCTATAAGAAAACGCCCTATGGGGAGGATTATGACGCCTCTTTCACAGATGGGGGCTGTATTCAAGAGCTTACATACGGAAAACTGCGCCCCCTTTACCATTACCGGAGGACGGCTTCAGGGAATCCGCTATGAATCTCCTGTAGCTTCCGCCCAGGTCAAATCTGCCGTTTTGCTGGCAGGTCTTTATGCGGAAGGGGAAACCAGCGTGACAGAGCCGTACCTTTCCAGAAACCATACGGAATTGATGTTTGAGACCTTTGGCGTGGATATAAAAAGCGAGGGAACTACCGCTACTGTCAGACCGGCAGTTGAGCTGACGCCACAGCGCATTGATGTTCCGGGAGATATTTCTTCAGCCGCCTACTTTATTGCGGCGGGACTGCTTACGCCCAATTCAGAAATTACCATTAAAAATGTGGGGATTAACCCCACTAGAGACGGGATTCTCACTGTCTGCAAGGCTATGGGGGCGGACATCGCGCTTTCCAATGTAAAGAACGATATCGGAGAACCTGTTGCAGACATTACGGTATCTTCCACTTCCCTGCATGGCTGCACCATAGAAGGGGATTTGATACCGAAACTCATCGACGAAATCCCAATTATCGCGATTATGGCCGCCTTTGCCAATGGCACCACCGTCATCCGGGACGCGCAGGAGCTTAAAGTCAAGGAATCCAACCGAATTGATGTTATGGTAAAAAATCTCTCCGCTATGGGAGCAGATATTGAAGCCACAGAGGACGGCATGATTATCCGGGGTGGGAAGCCCTTGCATGGCGCCACCATTGATTCCATGGCCGACCACCGTATCGCCATGAGCTTTGCCATCGCCGGTGGGCTGGCAGAGGGAGATACAGAGATTCTCGGCGCGGAATGTGTCAATATCTCCTATCCGGATTTCTATGGGGATTTATATAATTTAATGTGATTTTTCTATAGCGGCACGCTAGAACACATTTCCCAAAAGGAATGGATTCAACAGAAAATAATCTGCGCCCGGAATCCCCAAATAGGCAAAGCCCAGCGGCAATATAAAAAGAAGGATTCCCACAACGCAGGTTCCTATGACACTCTTAATCTTAGAGGACAGATAATATAAAAATGCCATTACCAGAAGCAGGCCCGCATACCGCATTACCGCAATGCACACCAGATATTGCAGCAAACTGACTGCCGCCGGTATATTTTCAAGATTTTCCAGACTACAGGCAGGCGCATGTATGGATTCTGTTCCGTATTCTGCCAAAACCCGGTAATAAAATGCGCCATAGGTCAGCAGATATACCACCGTTATCACCAACAGTCCCAGGAATATCTTTGCTCCGGGCACCGCCCCTCTTCCCCGGCAGGAGGAGCGCAGAAGAACGATTGTATTTTGCTGGTACTCCATTCCGTAAATATAGGCCAGGGGAAAAATCAGAAGGATTACCGCAATCAGCCCCAGCTTTACATCCTTTTGATTGGCAATATAGTCGCCCGTAAGAAGACGGTATCCCGTATCATGCAGATATTCTCCCCCCGTCCGTTTCAGATAGGGGGTTTTTAATTCCTTAATCCGCATAAAGGCGTCATAGGACTGCATAATATAAGCGGATGCATTGGAAGTTTTCCCTGCTGCTTCCTCCATAAGAAGCCGTTCAAACTTTTTCGCCTCCCTGTTGATAAACGCATTGGAGGTATCTGATACCGGCCCTTTCAGGTATTCTATATAAGCGTCATAATACACATCCCCCGGAACATAAAATTCCTCCGTAACCGGTTTCCATGTCATCACAACAAAAGCCGCATATAAGATTAAAACAACCAAAACCCTTCCATTGACAAAGAGCTTATAAGCTTCATGCACAAACAGGAAACGGCTCCTTTCCGAAACGGAAACGGGCGTGTCCCACATTCCCTTTTCCCGCTGGCATACAGCCGCCTCCCGCTGCCCGTCAAACAACATAATTGCAGCATAAAATAAAATGATTACCAGAAAAACACCGGCTGCCAAAAACAGCGCCGGATAAGAATACGGCACGCCAAACACATTCAGGTTCCGATATGTACCAATGATATCGCCGCTTTTCAGAAAGCCAAACAGGTTCATATATTTCCAAAAGGCAAACCGGCTGGTAGAGCCGATTCCATAATAGCAAACGGCGCAGACGCCACAGATTAGCGCCATAACAAAATACATCACGCCCGAATGGGACGCCTTAACTGCCACAAGCATTGCGGCGGCGCAAAAGCAGAGATACGCCAATATTTTTGCGCCAAAATGCAGGAGAAGGAACTGCCGGACGGAAATAAAAAAACGGCAGCCAATGTACACATTTACCGACTGGATTGGCCTTGCCAGACCGCCAAAACCATATATACTCTGCCCCATAATATAATTAACTCCCCAAAACAGCAGGGCAGACAAAACCGCGCTTATCATAACCACTCCCGCCTTTGCCAGGGCAAGAATCATATGTCCCCTATAGGAAGTCTTATAGAGAATAAGCTGGCGGGAATCCCGCTCTCCCGTTACCAGCTGCACCACCACAGCAAGTAAAAACAGCAGCACAAAAAAATCTGTGGACAGGATATTACTGTATAACTCAATGCCTTTTGACGGGCCATATTCCAGCTTCCTTCCATACATATTCTGAACATCCCGTATGGTCTGCTGGTTATTCCGCATACTGAAAGCCCCAACCAGCCCAAACCGCAATGTCTGCTCCGCCTGTTTTTCAACATCCGACAAATATTCATCATAATGCAGACATTGCCAGATATTCTGCCTTACCTCCGACAGCAGCAGCATTTCCTCCTCGTTGCTGTTTGTATATTCCAAAATGACCTTCCCGCCGGGAGACTGGCTCTGCGACAGCTTCTCCAATGCGCTGTTCAAAAAACCGTACCCGGTTTCCATGCCCATGGCCTCCATATCGGCATAAATCTGCTTATAAGCGGCAGCCGGATACATAATTCTCCCATTTCCCTTATCTTGATATACATAATAGGAAACTATGATATTCAGCGCAAACACAATAAAAAACAATGCATGAATAAACCGGTTTGCATATAATTTTCTAAATTCCAGATACAACAGCTCCATATGCCGCTTCCTCATCAAAATAATATAAATACACATCCTCCAGAGAAGGCGCCGCTTCCCGTACATCGGGAAAATCCGGTTTCTCCTCTGACAGCAGCCGCACACAGACCTGATTTCCCTGTTTGGTCAGATTGCTGACAACCCGGTTCTCACAGACATTCTCCCATTCCGTCTCCTGGCAGCACACCTCAAATACCTTTCCCGTCATTTCCGCACAGAGGGCGGCAGGCGCTTCACAGGCTTCCATCACCCCATTTTTCAATAGAATAACTTCCTTTGCAATAAACTCAATATCCGGTACAACATGGGTGGCAATAATCACAATCCTGTGGAAAGAGATTTCGGAAATCAGGTTTCTTATGCGGATTCGCTCCTTCGGATCAAGTCCGGCTGTCGGCTCGTCTAAGATAATAATCTGCGGTTCTCCAAGTAACGCCTGGGCAATCAGGGCCCGCTGCTTCATACCACCGGAAAAGGCTCCCAGCTTTTTTCCCGCCGCTTCCTGAAGGTTTACCAGCTTCATCAACTTTGGAATCTGCTCCCCCGCCTTCTTCTTATCCAATCCCTTCAGAGCCGCCATATAATATAAAAAACGCTCCAGTGTGAAGCCGGGATACAAGCCCTGCTGCTGCGGCATATATCCTAACACCCTGCGGTACTCCTTCCCCAGCTCCTTTATTCCCCTGCCGTCGAATAAAATTTCCCCACTGTCCGCCTCTAAATTATCCGACAACAGATTCATCAGCGTGGATTTGCCTGCCCCATTGGGTCCAAGCAGGCCGTATATGCCTTCTGTAAAGGTAAAGCTGAAGGAATCCAACGCTTTTATCCCCTTATGATATTCCTTGGTCAGATTTGATACTTCTAATTCCATCTAGGGTTCTTCCTCCAAACAAACCGCTTTTCGGTTGACATCCTGTATCTCTTTTTTGGGAATGTAGGCATACATCGCTACACCCATATTTCCCCCGCTAAGCAGATACATATCCTGATGCTCCCCGATAATGAAAAATTCACAATTGTCAATTTCCTGTGTCTTCACGCCTTCCTCATTATAAAATATCATTCTCCCTGCGCTTTCCCCTTGAACATCCACTACAAAGCTGCCCTCTAAGCGGCGTATATAATATTGCGTGCGGTTTTTATTCTCCAATTCGCTGATATGCAGAGTTTTCTTTTCGCCGGTTTTTAAATTCTCCGCCCTGATATCCCCGGACATCACAAGCATCTCATCACAGTCACAGAAATAATACACATCTCCCTTATGCCCAATATAATCCATATAGCCATACTCTTCGACCACCTTATCCTCTCCCGTATCTATCCGGAAGGCATGCACCTCCTTCGGGCCTTCATCCGGCTTATCCGGATCTAACAATTCGTCGGTATTTAAGTCATAAATCTCCTCAAGTGGCCGAACCATAGCTGAAAAATCATAATAAATCACCCCGTCATATATGTAACGGATTTCGGCAAAGGCCTGATAATATTCCTGCTCACTGGTATATAGTTTTTCGATTTTCTTCGTCTTAAAATCAAACCGGTATATCTGTATCTTGCAGGGATGATCAGACATATACCCACTTTCCAGCATTTTTACTCCATCTTCATTTCCAACTGTTACGGTTATATACACACTAGAGCCATCTACATAATATTGTATATCTTCTATCGAGCTGTACTGCCCTTCCGCCGTTCCCGTCCTTGTTACAAACTCATGGTCTGTGGCATCCGGATTCATGCGGTAAACGGAAATATTCGTAAGCGTATTGCAGCAAAACCCATATATTTTACCCTCATAGGGAACGATACATTCGGATTCAATCCCAAAATTAAACCCTGCCATACAAATATCCGAATTATTGTGTTCACAATCCGGCACTGTGCATAGGGGTACGGTAACGCCGGTATCCATATTGTGATAACACAGGCACTGGTATTGATAATCCGCTTCAAATATAACCTGCCTGTCCCCTAATAACACATGATTTTTCCAGACTGCTGTGTCCTTACCGAAACTTTCCCAGCTTAGATCTTCCACTACATTCTCGTCTATCGTTTCATAATCGTTTCTTTTTAACAGATAACTCAACAGCATCAAAAAACCCAGCGCCAATAAAAGCCCTATGACAATGATACCCTGCTTTTTGTTCTTCATCTTTTTGTCCCCCTCTTTTACCCTCACCCCTTTAACACAGGCGCAACCATCTATAGTATAAACGATACTTTTTTACTTTTCAATCTGCATTTTCTCCTTTGTGAAATAGCGGCAGTAACGCTTCTACCGCCCCATAAAGGCAGCCCGCCACAGGCCACACAATCCAGCTGTTTCCCCAGTCAGCGGTAATGAAGCTGTAAGCCAGATATCCGGCAGTAACCACGCACCAGTACGCAGCGGGTACTATATCGTAAACCTGGCTGTCCTCCTTCCATTTCCGCTGTTCTTTTTTCTGACGGCTAAATCCAGCTTCCTGCAAAAGAACATCATAAGTTTCCTTATTTATTCCTCCGGTAATAAACAGATATACAGCCACTGCAATCAGAAGGAGCATATATACTCCGCCCATTTCATCAGATAACCAGATATTGTCCGGCACATTGGGCAGCGTACCACAAACTGTTGCTGCGACTACGCCGGCAATACAAAGCGATACCCCCACTGCAATCTTTATAACAAAGCAACGGTATTGGTGATTTCTTTCCTCATACAGCCTCGTTCTCATCTCTCCGGAAAGACTGATATTGGTTTTCTTCATAAATGCCCATTTGTCCATTGTCATACCCGAAACAATGAAAAAAGGCACAGCGATTGCGGCCATTACCAGTATGACAACTCCCATAAGGTCCTCAAAGGCAGCTATGCCAAACAGGGACGGCAATGCTTCCACGAAAGTTCCTGCGGCAATGCCTGCTATACAGAGCACAACGCCAATGCCAATGCCTTTGCCGCATCTTTTTTGTGTTTTAATGTATTTTTCCGCCTCATCATCCGTAACATACCTGGTCTCATGTTGCTTTGGTTGCATGTCTTTCCTGATTTCTTCCTCTGAAAAATCTGTGAAACCATTATTTAATATCTCCTCCCGGCTCTCCGTATCTCCGTCTTCTCCCAAAAGATAATCCGTTGTCACGCCAAATATCCGGCTCATCAACACCAGCTTATCCAAATCCGGCAGGGACTGTCCTGTCTCCCATTTGGAAACCGCCTGGCGGCTGACCTTCATCTGTTCTGCAAACTGTTCCTGGGACAAATTAAGTTTCGTGCGTTCGTTGAATATTTTTTCTCCTAAATTCATATTCACTTCCTCCTTCATTTTTTTGTCCATATTACAGTTTCCTCCTATTTGCGGCTACCAAGTCTGCCTTGAAATTTGTCAACCAATGGTTGCAGGCATTAATTTTAAAGGGATATATGCAAATGGTTAGACGGAGAGAATGACAACAACTAACCTCGGATGCTCAACCGTAAAATGAGAAGAAACCCCGACAGCTGCAACTGACGGGGTTTCGTTTTGGTATAACCCATTATGCTTATTTCATTTTGCCTATCGGCATTATAGCATATGCAAATTTGGATTGCAATATTCTTTTATAAAATCAGCATGGCGTCCCCAAAGGAGAAAAAACGGTACTTTTCCCTTACCGCTTCCTCATACGCCCTCATCATCTGCTCCCTGTCGGAAAATGCCGATACCAGCATAAGCAGCGTGGATTCCGGCAGATGAAAGTTGGTTATCAGGCTGTCCACCACCCGAAAGGAATATCCCGGATAGATAAAAATATCCGTAAAGCCGCTTCCTGCATGGACGATTCCCTGTTCATCCGCCACGGATTCTAGGGTTCTGGTGCTCGTGGTGCCGACGGAAATCACCCGGTTTCCCCTTGCCTTCGCCCTGTTAATTTTCTCCGCCTCCGCCTCTTCCACCACATAAAATTCAGAATGCATATGGTGTTCTAAAATATTCTCCACCTTAACGGGACGGAAGGTGCCAAGTCCCACATGCAGGGTGACATGGGCGATTTCCACTCCTTTTTCCTTCACCTGCTCTAAAAGCTCCTTGGTAAAATGCAGTCCCGCCGTAGGCGCTGCCGCCGAACCGTCATGCTTCGCATAGACTGTCTGGTAACGGTTCCTATCCTTTAACTGGTGGGTAATATAGGGCGGAAGGGGCATCTGCCCCAGTCTGTCCAGCAGCTCCTCCCAAATTCCTTCATATTCAAAGCGAATCAGGCGGTTTCCCTCCTCCACAATATCCGTCACCTCTCCTGACAGCAGACCGCCGCCAAAGGATATTCTAGCGCCGACTCTCGCCTTTTTTCCCGGCTTTACCAGAGTTTCCCACAGCTTTTCTTCCCTTCTCCTTAAGAGAAGCACTTCAATGGAAGCGCCGGTATCCTCTTTGACTCCCATCAATCTGGCGGGAATCACCTTTGTATCGTTAATCACCAGGCAATCGCCTTGGTTTACATAATCCAATATATTGTAAAAATGCTTATGGGTAATTTCCCCGGTTTTCCTATCCACCACCATCAGACGGGAATCACTCCGGTTTTCCAGTGGGTCCTGGGCAATCAGTTGTTTCGGTAAATCATAATAAAAATCCGATAATTTCATTTTTCTCATCCTTATCCTGCAATTCCGCTTCTCCAAGGCAAGGCCATATCAGTCAGAAAGCTCATATCTGCCCGCATATTTTATATTTAAGCACAGCAAATGCCTCCCTTACATACTGGTTCGGTGCCGTATACCATTTCGTGGGCGCCCCCAGTCCCTCCACATGGGTAAGTCCCTGCTTTTTTGCCACGCCGACGCCCCGGTACACATGGAAATGATTTGTCACCAGCACCACAGCATCTTCCGGACTTTCCATCAGCTCCATGCTGAACCGTATATTTTCATCTGTATTCCGGGACTTAAGCTCTGTCAGAATCCGGCTTCCGGCAATTCCCCTTGCCTCCAGATAATCTGCCATAACTACTGCCTCCGCCACATCCTCGCCGGGACCTTTGCCTCCGGAAACGATAACCAGCGTATCCGGGTTCTCTTTCAGGTAAGCGCAGGCCGCATCTAACCTTTTTGCCAGAGCGTAGGTTGGCGTTTTCCCCTTTACCTGGGCGCCTAGCACCAGTACATAATCCGCCCCCGGCGCAGGCTTTGCCGCCCCGCGCCAGATAATCACCGCTTCTACTGCGAAAAATACTACGAGCGCCAGACAGGCGGCTGCCCGTACAGTCCGTTTGACTGCCACAGGCAGGACAATGCCCTTTTTCTCCGCATACCTTCGCAGCAGGGCAATGCCAATCAGCCCTGCCCCTGCAATCAGCCAGAACCAGGTAAACAGATTAGTCAAATCCACCACAACCATATACATCACAAAATAAAAGATACATACGGCTCCCGCTGCAATCAGCGCATTTGTCAGCATATGCCCTTCCTCCTGCCCTTTTTCGTTCCCTGTATTCCCATTCATAACCTCACAGGCATACAGCCTGTTACATCGCTTATATTGACCGGTTTACGCCCGGAGCTCGATTCCCATTTCCTTAAGGGCCGACAGCACCTTCTCCACCGCCTTATCGACCTCGGCAGACTCTAAGTTGCGGTCCTTCGCCCGGAAGATTAATGAAAAGGCTACCGATTTCTTTCCTTCGCCTACCTGCTCCCCTTCATATACATCAAAGAGCTCACAGCTTTCTAATATCTTTCCTGCATTTTTCTGAATGACATGCTCAATCTGTCCCACAAAGAGTCCCTTATCCATAACCATGGACAAATCCCTTGTGCTGGCAGGGAATTTGGCAATGCCCTCATATTTCCGGTCAAAGGAGGCTAACATGGTAAGCGTTTCCATATTCAGAACCGCCACATAAGCCTCTGCCTTAATGCCATAGTTGTCGCCTACCTCCGGGTGAATCTGTCCAATCAACCCTAAATTTAACTTTCCCTTCTGGATTCTTGCCTGGCGTCCCGGATGCAGATACGGGATATCGCCTGCGGGCTCACATTCCACGCCTAAAATACCCAGCTTATCCAAAATCTCCTCGACCACGCCTTTCATGGTAAAGAAGTCTCCCTCTCCGTACATGCCGAGTGTCAACCGCATTTTCTCCTCCGGAAGCTCTGTCAGGGGCAGGGCCTTTGGCAGATAGATATTTCCAAGCTCATATAATCTGGCGGTTTTATTTCTCCGGTTATAGTTGGTTGCCAGAGAGGTCAGCATACCGTTTAAGGAAAGGGTACGCATAATGGAAAAATCCTCTCCTAACGGGTTGGAAATCACAATGGCCTCCCGCTCCTTTGCATCCTCCGGCAGCAAAAGCTTGTCAAATACCTTAGGACTTTCAAAAGAATATGTCATGCCGCCGGAAAATCCGTTTCGTTCGCAGATTTCCCTTGCCACATCATCGACTCTCTGGTTAAACGGCTTTTTCCCGACAGTCGCCTCTCCCTTCGGCAGGGAAACCGGAATATTGTCATAGCCGTAAAATCTTGCCACTTCCTCCGCCAAATCCGCCATACAGCCCAAATCCTGACGGAAGGTCGGAATGGTCAGGGTGTTATCCGCCTCGTTATATTTAAGCTCTAACCGTTCAAAATATTTGAGCATATCTTCCTTTGGTATATCCGTTCCAAGCAGGGCATTGTACCGCTCCGGCTCAAAGGGCAGAACCTTCTGCCCTACCGGCTCCGGGTAGACATCCACAACGCCGCCTACCACATCACCGCAGCCCATTTCCTCCACTAACTGGCATGCCCTGTTGATTGCCTCGTAAGCAGTATTAGGATCTAAGCCCTTGGTAAACTTAAAGGAAGCATCCGTCTGTAAGCCGATTCTCTTTGAGGCAAGACGGATATTGGTTCCGTCAAAGCAGGCCGCCTCAAACAGCACCGTCTTTACGTCATCCGTAATCATAGAATTTTCACCGCCCATGATACCGGCAATGCCAACCTCCTTTTCCCCGTCGCAAATCATCAGGACGCCGGAATCCATCTTCCGTTCCTGCCCGTCTAAGGTTGTAAAGGTATCCCCGTCAGCCGCACGCTTAACCACAATCTCATGCTTTGCAATGGTATCCAAATCATAGGCGTGCATGGGCTGCCCGTACTCCTCCATAATGTAATTCGTGATATCCACCAGATTATTAATTGAGCGGATGCCCATAGCCTTTAACCGGTCCTGCATCCACTTTGGCGACGGGCCGATTTTAATATTCTCTACCACTCTGGCGCAATAACGGGTACACAAATCCGTATCCTCAACCCGCACCTTGATAAAATCATTGACATCCTTATCATTGGCTTTTACCGTTACCACAGGCGGATAAAAAGGCTTCTGGAAGGTGGCAGCCACCTCTCTTGCCATGCCAATCATGGAAAAGCAGTCTACCCGGTTGGAGGTAATTTCATACTCCACTACCGTATCATCAAGCCCTAACGCCTTCACCGCATCATCACCCGGCTTTACCCCTGACTCCGGCAGGAAAATATAAATGCCGTCCTCCGGCGCCTCCGGATAAAAATCTCTGGAAGAACCCAGTTCCTCAATACCGCACATCATTCCATTCGACTCCACGCCCCGGAGCTTTCCCTTCTTAATCTGAATCCCGTTCGGGTATTCCGTATCATCTCCGTGGGCCGCCGCAACCTTACCACCGTCTAATACAACCGGAACCAAATCTCCGGTATTCACATTTTTCGCGCCGGTTACAATCTGAAGCGTCTCCTTTCCCACATCCACCTGGCACACCACCAGCTTATCCGCATCCGGGTGCTTCTCAATACTCTTAATCTGCCCCACAACAATCTTTTCCAGATTCTTATCCTTCTTCTCGTAACCCTCCACATGAGAGCCGGATAAGGTCATTTTATCTACAAACTCCTGCACATCCACATCTAAATCAGGGACATACGCTTTAATCCAAGATATTGGTGTATTCATAACTTCACTTTCCTTTCCTATTTTATATTTCCTGTTTTATATTTCTTGTTTCATATTTCTTGTTTCATATTTCTTGCTTTACATTTCCTGTTTTTTTATTTCTTGTTTTATATTTCTTGCTTTACATTTCCTATTTTGTATTTCATAAATATCAGCAAAACTCATCATAAACCTGCCGTATTATATGAGCGAAACAAATACCATAAGCAGGTTGTTTTATGCACGCCGGTACTTAGGCGGTGCGAAGCAGCGCCTTATGTACCGCTGCGTGCATAACCAAGCGCAAGCGTACCTGCGTTGGTATTGTTTCGCTTATATAATATTTATAATTTTACTATTAGAACTGGTTCAAAAACCGCACATCATTCTCATAGAGAAGACGCATATCATCAATTTCGTACTTTAACAGGGTTACGCGCTCCAAACCGATACCAAAAGCAAAGCCCTGATATTCCTTAGAATCAATACCGCACATATCCAGCACATTTGGATGTACCATTCCGCAGCCAAGAATCTCAATCCAGCCGCTGCCCTTACACATCCGGCAGCCCTTTCCGCCGCACTTAAAACATGTTATGTCAACCTCTGCAGAAGGCTCCGTAAAAGGAAAATGGTGTGGTCTGAATTTAACCTTCGTCTTTTCCCCGAAAAACTCTTTGGCAAACTGCTCTAACGTTCCCTTTAAATCGGCAAAGGTAATGCCCTTGTCAATTACCAGTCCCTCCAACTGATGAAAGGACGGGGAGTGGGTGGCGTCTACCTCGTCGGCCCGGAACACCCTTCCCGGAGAAATCATACGAATCGGCAGCTTGCCCTTCTCCATAACTCTGGCCTGTACCGGCGAGGTCTGGGTTCTGAGAAGAATATCCTTCGTGATATAGAAGGTATCCTGCTCGTCCTTTGCCGGATGATTTTCCGGAATATTTAACAGCTCAAAATTATACCGGTCATACTCTACCTCCGGTCCGTCAACCACCTCATAGCCCATGCCGATAAATACCCGCTCTAAATCCTCTAAGGCAATCTGGTTCGGATGCCTGTGTCCCCGCATATTTTTTCTGCCGGGCAGTGTCACATCAATGGTTTCCCGCTTCATTTTCTCTGTCCGGAGCAGTCTTGTAATCTTTGTCTTTTCTTCCTCCAATTTCTCCTCAATGGCGGCTCTGGCCTCATTGACCATCTGGCCCACCACAGGCCGTTCCTCCGGCGCTACATCCTTCATGGACTTTAACACCGCCGTCAATTCGCCCTTTTTCCCCAGTATGGCAACCTTAATGTCATTCAGGCTGTCCAAATCCTTTGCGCTGCTGATTTTCGCCAGCGCGTCTGCTTTAATTGCCTCTAATTTTTCCTTCATGATATATCTCCTTCTTAAATTATAAATCTTCCTTCTTTGCCCCATAGGTTATGGCGGCATGTATCATCAACAGTATGATAGCTGCATTGACAATATAGTTTGCAAAACCTGTATAGGAATGTATTGCCGAATAGGCTGCCAGCGCCTCGGCTCCCATTGTCCTTGCATAAAAAACAAGTGTTGCAGCCTGAATCACTGCGAAACACACCGGATACAAAATCAGGGAAATCGCCAATAAAACCAAACTGACCTTCTCTGTTTTCACGCCCGGCTCTGAAAGATTTTCTCCCAGTAATAAACCGACAACCAGCACCAGTACTGCCAAGATAAACATTTCAATAGCATCTGTTACAGGAAAAACCGACTGAACCTGTAAATTCGTTGCAGTCAGATGAATCAACTGCCGCTGCAGGGAACAAATTCCTATAAACACCAATACATAGATTGCATCAAGCACAAAGGCAATCCTCAGTAAAATCTTTGATTCCATCTTCTCTCCTTTCGCAAAGAAATCATCATATAAATAAAAAAACCGCCCCTAAATAGGGACGGAATTACCGCGATACCACCCTGATTCCAGAACCAATCCGATATCCGTATATTCTCCGACCTGATTCTGACACTCATTGATGTTATAACGGACATAACCCGTCAGTGCCTACGCATCCCGGCATACTCTCACTGGCATACCGCATGGGACTTAAGCCCTGAAACTCCGGTGTGAAATTCAAATACCCCGTAACCCAAAGGAAGCTTGCAGCCTAAGGCTTCCTCTCTCTGCTGGAACCGGATATCCTCTTGCACCATCAACGCCTTATACTCTATATTCGGTTATCCGCCGGGGGCTTAACTCCCGGAGCCCAATAAACCGGCAACTGTACTTTATTGTAACATCTTTTTCACTCGTGTCAAGTATCCATTTGCCAGCATATAGTTAATAACGGCCCCGATAAATATAGAATACATACAAAAATACAGCCAGAGCATAATGATTACAATGCCCGCCAATGAGCCATACATAACGGAAATGCTGGGAAAATATTTGATGTAAATCTGTACCCCGCCGGTAACTACCAGCCAGGCTACGGAGGCGAACGCCGCCCCCGGCATCTGGGAACGAATCCGGTTGCTTAAATTAATCTTTTCCTCCTTTTTCATAGGCAGGCCAAAGCCCCCCGGAAGGACGACATAAAGCGCTAAGATAAAAGCATAAAACAAAAGCCAGCCCAGGGCATGCCGGATCAGCAAAAACAACTTTCCCCATGTGGAGCCCCGCTCAAACACACCATGAATATAGATTTTGTAATAGTGGCTCACGATTACATAAGCCCACATCACGGCGGCAAAAAGAATGATAAACACAACCGTATAAATCACGGCAAGAAACCGGGACTGCATAGGTGTGTACTCCTCTCTTAAATCATACATATTGTTAAGACCGTCCATCAGCGCCGCAATGCCTTTAGAGGCCGACCACAAAAGGGTAACGGCAGACAAAGAAATGACCGTCGTTCCCGCCCGGCTATAGAGGTCTTCAATGATATCCTGCACATAGCTGTAAAGGTTGCTGGGAATCACATTCATTAATACGTCCATCACATCCTGTTGGGAAAAAGGCAGATAGGTAGTCACTGCCAGAATCAGGGATACGATTGGCACCACGGACAGCAGGATAAAAAATGCCGCCTGGGCGGCATAAGCCGCAGTATAAGCATCCGTAATCTTCTTTCCAAACTTATCGCAAAACCTGGCAAATAATTTAATTTTATTCAATAATTTATGCTCCTGCTCTTTTTTCATTTTGATTCCTATTTTCCTAATAATTCATACATATCTTTTAATTCTACCGCGGTGTAATAATGAGTAATAATATCGCTGGCCCGATACCCTAACTTCGCCATATCATTGGCTCCATTCTGGCTTAAGCCCACGCCATGGCCAAATCCGCCACCTTTCAAAGTAATCTCATTTCCGGCATCCACATAAAAATAGGCGCTTGGAAGTGATGTCCAGCCTTCCACAGTGGAGCCATCCTGCTTGGTAATCGTTACATTTTCAGGACTTAAAAGGGACCTGGCATTGGTCTGTCCCTTCACCAAAATAGTCTCCGCCGTCCCGGTTATCACCATCTCCTCAATGATTCCGCTGTCCCCCCGCTGCGTGACCTCAATATTCTCCAATTCCCCAATGCTGTTTATGTCTTTTTTAATATACTCCCCCTGGGCATCCATGGACAGCAGATTTTCCGGCATCGCCTGTATGCGCTCATACAAATGGGCATTGATTGTCTCTGTCAGCTGCTCCTTCGTAAAGGTAACGCTCCACCGGAAAAAAGGCTCCCCTGCTTCAATAAAATCCGCTCCCAGATTTCCGTCTATAAAAGCGCGAAAGCTGTCCTCATTGGAAAGAGAGGCGATATCGTTTAATTCCGTTTCCATTGTGTCTAACAGATAGGGTTCCTGATTGCCTCCCCACACAGCGCTGTTATTGCTGGTGGCTCCGCAGGAGGTAGAGAAGAAAAATGCCTCAATCACCTGATTGTCATAACAGGGAACCACACCGTAAGTATCATCTACCGCAAAAACAGCCCTCTCGTCCTCCGCCACATTATTGTACACCTGACTGGAGACACTGTCATCTAAATGAGCGCCGTAAGCCGCATAGGCATCACTTTCCATCTGACGGCAGGCGTATGCCCTGGCGCAGATTGCCTGTGCCTTCAGCGCCTCCGGCTCATAGGATACCGGCATTTCACTTGGAAGCACGCCATATAAATATTCCTCTACAGGCAGTTCATTTACAATAACCACTCCCTTATCATTTTTTGTAAGCTCTATGGTTCCCCGGTAGGCCGGTTTGCCGCTCTGCCGTTCAATGGAAGAAATGGTAATCCTGCCGTCTTCCGTTTTGGAAACAATCTTTGCGCTGCCGCTCTTTAATTCTTCACTTCCGGTACTGAACCGAAGCTTTTCCCCAGCCGGATATTCTGTTACCGTATCCCCATAGCTGACCGTAAAATCCGTATCAGATGTAACAACCACTTCTTTATGATAATAATCTGTATAGCCGCTATTGCTAATCAGCACCCTGATATTCTTGGCATAGATATCCTCTGTAATCAATGCCGCTTCCACGGAATTATCCTTAATATACAGAGATACCTTGTCATAACCGATTAGGGTTCCGGCAGAACGGGTGGCCTTAAAAGCTCCGTTTATCTTATATACATTAAAAGCGTCTGACAGATATAACGGTTCCTCGTATCCGTCCACTGTCACCGTCCCGTCAGAAACCGCATTTACCTTTGCCTCCACTAAAGCGCCGGTAAGGTCTGTAATTCCCGTAACGCCTTTATTGGTTATTGCAATATCACAAAGGCATGCCCCCTGCGCTTCATCTATGCCCGCCTCTTTTGTCAGAGGAAATTTGCGGCTTTCCCCGTCTACATAGGCATATAACCATAACTCCTTCTCCTCTTTGGCCACCTTGGCCGCATAGGCGTTGTGGATCGCAATCTCTTCCTCACTCTCTCCCATACATAATATGATTTCATTATTGGAAAGATACAATCTTACAATTTTTCCAATGTAGGCACTGTCTAAGCCATAATCCTTCTCCATATAGTAATCCCCATTGCTGGTGCTGACCACTTCATAGACAATCCCGTCAATCTCCTTGTCATTGGCGCTGTCAATATCATATATGTAAAAGCTCTGGCAGCTTAATCTGTCTAACTCCAAATTCTTAACCATGGAATCATATAAAGTCTCAAACTGTTTTCTCGTCATCGGAATGAAACCCGGAACATTTTTCAATGTTATGTCAACCTTTTCATAAGACACCCCGGCTTTTTTGACAAGCTCCTTAGCGGCTCCAAAGGTAAAAGAAGAGCCCAGTTTATCTGTATAGCGGTAATCATTGATGCCAAGATAACTAATCAGGCGGTTGGCTTCGGGATTCGGCATAGTGCCCTCTCCCATTTTCTCATAGAACACTGTCTTAATCAATACGCCGCCAACCACTCCCACAACCGCCAGAAGAAGTATCACTATGAGCCATATCGGCTTTTTTCTTTTCTTTTCTATATTTTTGTTCTTCTTTTTCATCACTGTCTCCTTATACTGATATCATAAAGAAAGCAGCAATCAGACGAGAGCTTAAAGCCTACATGGTCCAATGCTGCTTTGTTCTTCTTTTGTAGATTATGTACAATTATCTTTGGTAACCTTATCTTATGTATCCCATCAATCCTTTGTACTTCTCTATTCTTAAGTAGAACAACCAGTGGTGCCGGTTCCTGTATTTTGAGTCCTAGCCAAGCTAGGTGGGATACCTCACATAAGATTCTGCCGTCCAGTCAATGCAGGCATGACATCCGCTTATAAATATCAGTTCCCCATGAAAATAAATGTAGGTTCAAAATTACAGGAGTTGTCGCGCACCCCAGAAGTTCTACTTTATTAACATTCCTTGAAGATAAATAAATTATACAATAAACGATCAAAAAATACAAGAAAATTATACAAAAAAAATCAAGAAACATGCTTGAAATTTAATATCTCATACAGTATCATAAAAATATCAAACAAATAACCCGTAAACAAAGGCCCAAAGGAGAACTCTATGTCCCAGAAAAATGTGATTGTCGCCCAATCGGGCGGCCCAACTGCCGCTATTAACGCCTCACTTGCCGGCGTCATTGACGCCGTTACCAAAAGCGAGGTCTATGATACCGTATACGGTTCCCTAAACGGAATCCTCGGCATATTAGACGACCATATTCTGAATTTAAGCCGGCAGGCGGCCGACATTCCGGATTTCATCCACACCCTGAAATTCAGTCCTGCCATGTATCTTGGCTCCTGCCGGTACAAGCTGGCCGACTATGAAGATGATGATTCTACATTTGCATTTATATTCCACCAGTTTAAAAAATATAACATCAAAGCCTTTTTCTATATTGGCGGCAACGATTCTATGGACACGGTCTCGAAATTAAGCCGGTACGGAGAACAGATTGGCAGCGATATCCGCATTATCGGAATCCCTAAGACCATTGACAATGACCTGTTAGCAACCGATCACACTCCCGGTTACGGTTCCGCGGCGAAATATGTGGCTTCGTCTATCTTGGAGATTGCCCACGACACCTATATATACAGCGTGAAAAGCGTCACGATTGTGGAGATTATGGGACGGGATGCCGGATGGCTTACTGCCGCCTCCGCTCTTGCCAGAAATAGCTACAGCGGTGCGCCCCATTTAATCTATTTCCCGGAACTCCCCTTTGACAAGGAGCAGTTCATTGAAGATGTAAAAGCACAGCTTAAACTGCATAACAATGTAATCGTAGCCGTTTCCGAGGGCATCCGGGACAAGGACGGCAACTATTTCAGCGCCGCCAAACCCACCAGCGACCAGTTTGGACACGCCCAGCTAAGCGGAACCGGAAAATGCCTGGAATACTTTATCAAAGAAGCCATTCCTGTCAAGGTGCGCTCCATTGAATTAAATGTGTTACAGCGATGCGCCGCCCACATTTCCTCCCTGACGGATATCGAGGAGGCTTTTGCCCTTGGCGGCGAAGCCGTCAACAGCGCTTTGCGGGGAGACACCAAATGCATGATGATTCTCAACAGAGTATCGAACGCTCCTTATAAAGTAGAGATACAGACAGCGGACATTACCGGCATTGCCAATGCCGCCAAGGCCATTCCAAGACAGTGGCTCAGCCAATCCGGCAATGATATTACCCCGGAATTATATGATTATCTGGCTCCTCTTATTGTGGGCGAACCGGATATCACCTATAAAAACGGCCTACCGGCATATCTTCCGGTAGACCATCTGAATCCTTTAATCAGCGCTCCCATTTATCGCAAAGACTGTTAATCTGATTGGTAAAGCGGACCAAATCCTTATTAGAACCGCCCTTGTTATGGGCGATAACCGATAACAGGCGGTTACCCGCTGCAACCAGCCGGTCAAAGATTGCCTGGGCGCGGAACGCTTTCTGGCTGATCTTCACCTTCTTCGTGGCAACGCCCTGGAAGATTAACTCATCTGCAGCTAAGTCAAACTCTGCGCCGGAAAACGGCGCAATGGCCTCATAGCCTTCATCCTGAATCATTTTCTTAAAATGCTCACAGACTAAATCCTCACCATGCACCACAAATACCTTGGGTTTGGGCTCAAAGGAATGAAGCCATTTTAACAATCCGGCCTGGTCGGCGTGACCGCTGATACCGTCTAATTTCTCAATTCTTGCCCGAACCTCAATCGACTCTCCAAACAGCTTGACGCTGGGAGCTCCCTCTAAAATGCTCCGCCCTAAAGTACCGTGGGCCTGATAACCCACAAACAAAATGGTACATTCCTTACGCCACAGATTATGCTTTAAATGGTGGCGGATACGCCCGGCCTCGCACATACCGGAGGCGGAAATAATTACCTTGGGCTTTAAATCAAAATTAATCGCCTTGGAATCGTCACTGGTAACAGAGGTCTTAAGCCCCGGAAACGCAATGGGGTTAATGCCCTGATGAATCAGTTCCATCGCCTCCTCGTCAAAGCAGCTCTCCACATTTTTGTTGAATATATTGGTTGCCTCTATCGCCAGCGGACTGTCCACATACACTTCAAAATCGCTGTATTCCGGCAGAAGGTTATCATATTTAATCTTCCGGATAAAATACAAAAGCTCCTGGGTTCTGCCGACGGCAAAGGAGGGAATCACCACATTGCCGCCCTTGTCGAAGGTCTCTTTGATAATCCGGCTAAGCTCCTTCACATAATCCGGGGTTCCCCCGTGCTCTCTGTCTCCATAGGTGGATTCCATTACCACGTAATCGGCTTCCTTTAAGTACTGCGGGTCCTTGATAATCGGCTGATTGATATTGCCGATGTCCCCGGAAAATACAATCTTTTTGGAAACATCCTCTTCCTTAAGCCACACCTCAATGCTGGCGGAGCCTAAGAGATGACCCACATCTGAAAAACGAATCTGAATCCCTTCCGCCAAATCAATGGTCTCCTCATACTGACAGGGTACAAAATGCTCTAACACCCCCACCGCATCATCCATGGTATAAAGCGGAACAAATTCCTCTTCTCCGGCTCTCTTTGCCTTCCGGTTCCGCCACTCTGCCTCAAATTCCTGAATATGGGCACTGTCACGCAGCATAATCTGGCACAGATCCGTCGTGGCCTTGGTGGTATATACCTGTCCCCGGAAGCCCTTGGCATACATTAACGGCAGAAGGCCGGAATGGTCAATGTGGGCATGGGTCAGCAATATGTAATCCACATCCGACGGTTTCATGGGAAGCTCCTGATTCTCATACACATCCTGCCCCTGCTCCATGCCGCAGTCCACTAAGATGTTCTTGCCGCAGGCTTCTATGCAGTGACAGCTTCCTGTCACCTCGTGGTCTGCTCCAATAAAGATAAGTTTCATTTCCAACACCCCTTTGCATTATGTTTTAGGTAATTTTATGCATATATGGAAAGCAAGGCTTTCCATTAAATTCTTCGAATCAAATGAAGTTTTCTGGCGGCCCTCACCAGAAGGGTTCCCTTCGGGAAAGCTGACAGTTGTTCCTCCGTATAGCCGCCAAGTTTTATCATGGCCGCAAAATAAGCCAGCGCGCCGACACCTACTGAAAGCAAAACAGCTATTCCGTTGGCGGCTCTTGGCCCGGTGATTAACTGAAATACTCTATACAAGCCCTGATATGCCGCAAAAGCTATGATTCCCATAATCAATGCCGAACCCAAAGGCACCAACGCCACCGTCTTCCAGTCTATACGATAACCCGTATATTTCCTGACGGCATACTGGTTAAAAAACACCACAATACACGCATAAAAGGCAGTGGCAAAAATCAGGGAATACACGCCTAACCCTGTAAACCGCACCATCGGAACCAACAAAAACAGGTGAATCACTAATGCAGCCGCAGCGCTGACCATGGGAACATTTACTTTGCCAATGCCCTGCAAAACGCCGTTGGTGACACTGGAAATTCCGTATAAAACAATGGAAAAACCGCCTAACACCAAAAGCGTTGCCACAATGTCCGTCTGTTCACCGGAAAGCCGCCAATACAAAAGCCGGATAATGGGTTTGGAAAGTACCGCTAAGCCTATGGCGCAAGGCGCGCACAGCACCATGGAAAGCTCCATGGACTGTCCAATCTTCCGGTTACATTCCTGCCGGTTATTCGTGGAAAACGCCGCCGATACATTGGGAATCACAGCAGACGCCACCGCTGCCGCCATGGCAATGGGTATATTGGCTAACACCAGATAATAACGGTTATACAGCGCATACTGGGCGGCATATTCCGCCTGGGCAAATCCCAGCCGGTTCATCAGCCAGTAAAAAATCTTCATATCCAGAGTTACATTCACATTGTAAATAAAAGAACTCAGTATAATGGGCGTGGCAATCGCAAAAAGAAGCCTGAAAACCTCCTTGTAGGACAGGAGCCTACTGACTGTATCCGCCTGCACCTTTGCCTCTAACTCCCGCCTGTCACGAAGGTAAAGCACGACCATATAGATAAGCCCCGCTAACACTGCCACACCTGTACCAACAGTTCCTCCCGCCGCGCCATACTCCGCCACCCGGTCCCCCCGGCCGGAAGATGCGGCCAGATGAATGAACAGAATCGCCATTCCGATACTGAATATGGCATTAAAAATCTGTTCCACAATCTGGGATATGGAGGTGGGCACCATGTTCCCATAAGCCTGATAATATCCCCGGTATACGCTTAAAAAACCGGACAGAAAAATCGTTGGCGCTAAAATCCTTAACGACAGCACCGCATTGCTCGTCTCCTTCACCAGCACCGGCGCAAATACATAGGTAAACAAAGCTGCCAGGCCGCCCACCACTAACACATAGAGCATAGAACCCTTAAAAATCCGTTTGACATTCCGGTATTCTCCCCGCTCAATCCGTTCTACCATAATCTTAGAAACCGCCGCAGGAATACTGAAAGTCGTAATCAGCAGCACCAGCGCATAAATCGTCTGCGCCGTTCCGTAATATCCATTCCCTTCCGGACTTAGAATATTAACAAAAGGGATATTATATAACATGCCGATTAGCTTGGATATAATACTGGCTGCCGCCAATATGACGGCCTGCATGGCAAAATTTTTTGATAATTTCTTACCCATCTTAAAGTCCTGTCAATCTCATTGATACCTTTCACATATTATAAATCTATCTGCGGTTATAATTAATCAGGCAGCCTTTTAAGATAATTTCCCTCTCATCATCGGTCAAATCCCCTAAATGGAAGGTCAGCTCCTTCATCTCCTTATTCACCACATACGCCTTAATATCATCATTCTTTTCCTTGATGGACTTAACGATATCCGGTATAAAGATATAATCATCAATCTCAAAGTCATAATCCTCCGGCATCAGGAAGGGGAGCATACCCCAGTTAATCAAATTAGAACGGTATCTCTTTGTGGCATATTCTTTGGCAATGTTAGCCCAGCCGCCCAATACCTTCTGACAGGACGCCGCCTGTTCTCTGGCAGAACCGTCTCCCGGTTTCACTGCAAATATGGTAGAACCCACGCCGGTATTGGTATGATGAACCTCCGGAAACTTTGCCTTAATGGTCTTCATAATCGGTTTCCAATCCGGCGCCATATCACAGATGCACTTATCCTGCTCTCTTTCCTTCTCAATTACCTGAATGGCCTTGGCCCTTCCGACATATTCCGGATCCTTACGGGACAGGGTAAACTCTGCCAGTCCTAAAGGATTGGAGCGGTAAGAAGAAGTCTCTCCGGAAGGAATCAACTCATCTGTGGTCGTAACCGGATCATGGATTACCGACGCCACCTTTAACAACAGATTATCCGTAAGGGCAACCATGGAAGGCCAGTCCTTAATATTGGGGCCAAACTTAATCTCCACACTGGGATCTGCTTTGCCAACCCCGTCATAAATCCGGTTCTCATAGATCGTCTTATCAAAGTAATACTTCGGATTGGTATATTTCACATCCATATCCGTCGCCGCCGTCAGATATCCCTTATTGGCCGCCGTAGCCGCAATGGAACGGGCATCCATCAATGCCACAGAAGAAATCTGTCCATTCTGTACCTTAGAGCCCTCCCGATTCGGGAAATTTCTGGTAGAATGCCGGATAGAAAAAGCATTATTCGCAGGAGTATCTCCCGCGCCAAAGCAGGGGCCGCAGAATGCTGTCTTGACAATGGCGCCGGTTGCCATCAGGTCCGCTAATCTGCCGTTCTTCGCCAGCTCCATATAAATCGGAGTAGAAGCCGGATATACGCTTAAGGTAAATTCGTCTGCTCCGATGCTGGCTCCCTTTAAGATGTCTGCCGCCGCACAAATATTCTCAAAACCGCCTCCGGCACAACCTGCAATGATTCCCTGATCCACATAAAGCCTGCCGTCGCGTACCTTATCCTTCAATGTAAAGTCCACCTTGCCGTCTAAGCTTACCAGCGCCCTTTTCTCACAGTCTTCCAAAATATCCATCAGATTGGCATTCAGTTCCTCAATGGTATAGGTGTTGCTGGGGTGGAACGGCATGGCAATCATAGGCTTTACCTTGCTCAAATCCACATAAACCACTCCGTCATAGTAGGCAACCTCTCCCGGATTCAATTCCTTGTAGGCGTCCCCTCTTCCATGAATATCATAAAATTCCTTTACCTTATCATCAGTCTTCCAGATAGAGGAAAGACAGGTCGTCTCTGTCGTCATTACATCAATGCCAATCCGGTAATCTGCGCTTAAATTCTCTACACCGGGGCCAACAAATTCCATTACCTTATTCTTCACATAGCCATTGCCAAAGACAGCACCGATAATTGCCAGAGCCACATCCTGAGGGCCAACCCCGTCTTCCGGTTTCCCATCCAGATAGATTGCCACAACGCCCGGCATATTCACATCATAGGTCTGGCTAAGAAGCTGTTTTACCAATTCTCCGCCGCCTTCTCCAACCGCCATGGTTCCAAGAGCGCCGTACCGGGTATGGGAATCCGAACCTAAAATCATTGCGCCGCACTCCGCTAACATCTCCCTTGCATACTGATGAATTACTGCCTGATGAGGAGGTACATATACGCCGCCATACCTCTTGGCGCAGGAAAGTCCAAACATATGGTCATCCTCGTTGATGGTTCCCCCGACTGCGCATAGCGAATTATGGCAGTTTGTCAACACATAAGGAATCGGGAATTTCTCTAATCCGGAGGCTCTCGCCGTCTGGATAATCCCCACAAAGGTAATATCATGTGAGGTCAATTTATCAAATTTAATCTGAAGCTTATCCATGCTGTCTGATGTATTATGCTCCTTTAAAATATGATAAGCCATCGTATTCTTAGCAGCCTCTTCCTTCGATACCGCCTGCCCCTTCATGCTCTGCAATATCTTCTCCTGCTCCGGTCCATCTTCAATAATCTTAGCGCCATCTACTAAATATGCGCCGCCTTCATACAATTTAACCACTTTATATCCTCCTTCTTCCCTGTAAAATTATCGTATCACCGACAATCATTGTAGCATAAGACCCTGAACTTTTCAAATTATTTGCAATAAACCCGGCTTAATTATGGAAAGCGATAGGAGGTCTTTGCCCTGGATAAAGAAGGATAATTCCGGGATTTCACAGGAATATGACGTGGAAAATCCCTGTCCGACTTTAAAAAATACCGATATCGGTCCCCGCCGGAATCATCCCATGTAACATCGACATTGTACCAGTACTTTCCAATCTTTACCATATTCCAGGCATGGTTAACCCCTTTTACATAGACACAGGGAATATCCATCTCCTGTAAAAGCCTCTGATAAGCCAGCGCATATGCCATACAAAGCCCCTTTCCTCTGATAAATGCATAATACGGATTATAATACCGCTTGTCATACTGCATATGGTCGATTAAATAGTCATGCGCTTTCCTTGCCCGCACAGCCCTGCTGCCGGACTTAAACCGCCTGGACAGGCGCTTTACCTTTGCATCAATCTTCTTTTCCTGAGCCTTAGTGGTCATATAATTAAACTGAAAGGTCACATATTGTTCTGTCTTCCCGCCTATTGTTATGCAGCTTCCCGACAAAATTCCCGTTATGTACCCATCCCTGACTGCCAGTTTATCCAAAAAAGGCTGACATGTCTCAGACTGCCTTCCATACTCTGCAAAATCCCGTCCAATCCCGGGATAATAAAAAGAAAAATAAGACTGATGCTTCTTCATACCGGAAATCAAACGCTTTATCATCTGTCTCTCATTCTTCACCCTCACCACCTCTCCGGGCAATTCCTGAATTTCCTCTGCGGCAGTCCGAACCGGACAGGCACTTACGGCGACAAAGCAGGCTGCAAGCAGCGCCCATAATATACAAAATCTCCGTCTCCCGTATCCTTTCTCTGCTCTGCTCATCTTTACTGACATAATACATACCTCCATTCCTATCAAGTTATGTATATCATAGCATATATACTGTCCTATTAAACGGACAGTATATGTATCTGCATGAAAAAATGCCTCCGCAGTCAAATTTTTTAAAAGATACCCTGAGATTTTATTGACATGAAAAAACAGTTACTATAAGATATAGATATAAAAGTTATATGAATACAGAAATGGGGTAGAACTATGAACAATCCAAATCTCGGAAGAATGCTGCGCTACTATCGGAAAGCGCGCAGCCTGTCTGTGAATCAGGTCGTTGAAAAATTGAAAACCGATTATGATATTTCCATTTCGCCAAAGACTGTCTACGGCTGGGAGAACAGCCAGAACCAGCCCTCTGCCGACACGCTTTTAGTGCTTTGCAAAATGTACCACATCGGCAATATTCTGGACTCTTTAGGCTATGAAGGCGTCCCGGAGCAGGCCCCCCTAATCCTGACGGCAGAAGAGCGGGAACTGGTATTAAAATACCGCTCCCACAAATATTTCAATTCTGCAATCCGCAAGCTTTTGGACATTGAGGATTAAACGGTTCGTTCAGCATGCCGCACCCTTCTAACACGAATCTTCCGTCGCGGATAATGGTCTTTTCGCTGCCGTCTTTATGAATCGCGGTAATTTCGCCAATCTCGTCATAGGGGATTGTAATATCCGTATGGCAGTTAAAATACGCATTTTCCTCATCTTCATCGCGGAGCAGCGAACACTCGTTATCCTTGGCTGCAATCTCCTTGCCGTCCGGATTATACAGCCGGATTTCCTCACTGTGGCTGTAGCAGGTATCCCCCAATGCAAAATGAGGTCCCATTTTCTCCACAATCAAGATCGGCAGCTTATGAAGAATATGGTAGGTATTGGCCATTACATAGGCCGTTGTGTTGGTGCCGATGGCAAATTCCCCGATGGGCAGGGTGTCCCGGTTGTATAAAATATTCTCCTTGATATATGCCCTGTTCTCCGCTTTCGTCTCAAAATTATCGCAGCCGTAATCCGTAACCTTTCCATCTTCAAAAGAAATCGTCAGATTTTTAAAATTCAAATCATTTAGATAGACCGTAGACACATTCAGAACTCCCTTTGTTTCGGTCAGCTTCGGCGAAGTAAATACCTCGCCCACGGGAATATTCACATCGGCAGTGCAGTTTTCAAAGTTGGTCTCCTTCTCCGGATGATTGAGCTTATGCATCTGTACCAGCATATTCGTCCTGTTATTGCCCTTCCCCACTACCCGGACAGACTCTGCCTGGTCCAACTCGTCAATTATCTTTTGCTGCACCTTCTTGTAAGCCTCATTATCCAAAGTATTCACCTTTACCACCTGGGCAAAAATCTCTTCAAAATTCTCCCCGATCTCCGGCACCGGATAGGCGATAATGGTAAAGCTGTATTCGCTCTGGGGGATATATTCATTGACAATCTTTGCGCTTTCATTTGCGGCATAGACAGAAAGCTTCTGCTGCTTATCGCTTAAGCGCAGGTTCTCCTCCTTATTCTTCGGCTCAAAAGGCGTCTCCCCAAAGACTTCAATCACCGCCGGGCCTGCATATTCCCCCGCCAACTGCTTTCTGCTTTCATAGGCGCCCCGCTGTATGACGATTTTCCGCTCGACAAAAGCTTTGTCCAAAAACAGGGCGTCGTCCATTCTGTGGTCGTACTCGTACTGCTTGTTGGGCGAGGTTCCGGCATAGCCGGGCCGGGCAGTCTGTCTTTTGTTGACTCTCTCCACAGGAGCCCGGTAGATTACCGGCTTTAATCCCATGCGCGCAAACTGCTTTATGGCCGCGCGGACCATTCTCTCCTGCCCGATGGCATAACGAATATTCACCGTCTTCTTTTTAGAAAGGTCTATTCCCGCAATGCGGAATCCCTCTTCATAGCCATGGGTATACGTATAGGCCATGGCGTCAATCTCTTCCTCGGTCATGGAATTGAGAAAATCGGCGAGACGAAGCTCATTTTCCGTAATATACTCGCCGTACCGGAACAGGTAGCGCAAATCCTTTAAGTCACTGTCCATAATAATGCGGACCGCAAAATCCAGTTCCGGATCTAACAGCTCCCGGATGCGGTAATCCACCGTATAATCGGCATAGTCGCTGACAAAATAGTAAAGGATATCCCGCACTTCTTTCGGCGACTGGTCCCCGGCCTCAAAGAGACAGAGAATTTCAATGAACAGTTCCATGTATATGGTAAGGCTGTATAATCTATGCTCCACCGCATAGACAATGGTTCCCCTAAGCTCTGCATACAGATAACAAAGCATCTGCCCGTATTCCTTCCCCAGCGTCTTTACCGCATAGGCCGGATTGGCATAGCTGCTCTCATAATTCTCCCCTACAATATCCGCATAGAGACTGTGGTTATACGCCCGTAGCTTTTCAAAATCGGCGTCCTTAAGCGTTCCCTCCTCCACATCTCTTTTCAGCCTGTCTATCTGCTGCAAGAAAACTGCCGTCCGCCGGAAATAATCTGCAAAGGGCTCCGGTATTTCCGTCTCCCTCAAAAAATCCGCCAGCCGTTCCACCGCCAGTTCATACCGCTTAGCCACCTGTTCATTTTCTTCCCTGAATAACTCCCGATAATCCAAAATGCGCCTCCTAAATTCCAGTCAAGCTTCCCGGCTATCCCGCAGATTGCCTAGGTCCGTATTTTTCTCAACAATTACTTTCACCAATTCCCACAAGGTCTGAGATCCCTGCTCTGTCTTCCGGTTGCGGTCTAACACCTGCCCGGCCGCCACATTGTGTTCCCGCCAGGCTCTTCCGCCGGTAATATGGTTTAGCAAAATGGGCTGCACCCGGTCTAGGGCATTGGCAAAGGCCGCCTCCGGCGTAATGCAGGCCTCAAACTCCTCAAAAAGAGCCCGCAGCTCCCTTTCCTGATCCGCCGGCAGCAGATGAAAAATCCGGTCCGCTGCCGCCTCCTCCCGCTGCCGTTTGGTGGCATTTCCTGCCTCGTCATAGGCGTAGGTATCTCCCGCGTCAATCTCCACGGCGTCATGAATCAGCACCATCTTTATCACATGCAGCACATCGATATCCTCATTGGCATATTCGCTTAACAGCATCGCCATTAACGCCAGATGCCAGGAATGTTCCGCATCATTCTCATGGCGGCTGCCGTCGGCCACATAGGACTGTCTGGTGATGTATTTCAATTTATCCAATTCCAACAAAAATTCCATCTGTTTTTCGATGCGTTCTCTCTCTGCCATATAGTCTAACCCTTCCTTCTCTTTTTATCCCTAAAAAATCCAACCGATAATATATAAGGCCAGCGCCCCGATTACAGGCACAGCATTCAAGATAATGGCAATCCGCTTCATTAACAGACCGCCGTCCTGGGACTTCCAGGCCGCTATGCCAAAGCTCAAACCGGTCAGGGCAAAAATCAGGCTGCCCATTCCCAAAAGACCGACTGCCGCCGGACCTTTTCCGCTGTAGAGATAAGAAGCCGCAATGGCGCCTATAATCCCCAATATGGACAAGCCTCCCAGTACGCAGGCAATTACTGCATCCACGCTGACGCTCTTTATGCTGTATGCGCTATCCTTTACCATTTTCCTCTCTCCTCCGATTCATTACCAATAACACATAGTACACTAAAAATCCCAGAAATCCGCCTAAGGTATTCAAAAGCAGGTCGTCTACATCAAACACGCCCACCCTTGCCACAAGCTGCAAAAGCTCTACGGAAAGGCTAAACAAAAAGGTGTAGCCCACCGCCTGATACCACCGGACCTTGCGGTCTAACACCCAGCGGATTAACGCCCCAAAGGGCATAAATGCCGCCACATTACCCAGCAGATTGATTACCACACTCATAAAATCAATGTATTCCCGATGCCGGACAAACCGTATGATCTCCTGAAAGGGAACCAGATTTAACCGGTACTGGCTGTATCCCTCAATTCTGCCAAAGCCGTCGCTTAACAGCAAAAAATACACCAGTACACCCATATATATAACAAACAGCACTCTGGAAATCTGCCGTATCTTTTTTCTCTTTTTCATATTTTCAATCCTGTCTTTACTAAATTATGCCTTATTCTAACACAAATATCCGCATGAAAAAAGACCTTGTAAAAACTTTCTTTTACAAAGTCCTCTTTCTCTCTGTATTCTACTGTACCTCTTTCGTTCCTTCTGTCGTATTTTCGCCGTCCGGTTGTCCGTCCTCCTCCGATGTCTGCGTGGAATCCTCCCAGGTAATCTCAATGGAATTGGTTACGGACAATACAATGTGATCGTCTCCCGCCTGAGCCACATAAAGCTCTTTTCCATCCTCAAATTCCTCTAGCGATACCTTCAGAGTCTTATAGTTCACATACTCCGTCTCTAAGGATTTGCCATCCACATAGACCTCCGAAAATTCATTAAAACCGGTGCCGTAAATAAACACCTCATCCCCTATGATCTCATACCGCTCTAAGCTGATTTCCCGTATCCCCATCTGCATCTGCGTCTGCGGGAACGGATTAAAGGAATCAAAGGCGTAATCCTTGCCGTAAAGCACATCATATTCCAACATCTCTAACATGCTCAGATATTCCTCTTCCGGCGTCCCTGTCATATAGCGGTTATGGAAATTCTGCATCAGCCCGCCCTTCAGATTCAGGCGGTTAAAAATATAAGTGCTTGCCTGATACGCCGTAAAATCCTTATTCTCCTTAGTAAGACCAATATTGTCCCACATAATCCATTCCGTCTGATACAGGTTAATCTCCTGAAGATCCTCCTGCTCTAAATTAAGGCTTGGCAGGTGGTCTCCATACATAAATATCACCGTCGGCTCGTCAAACTTTTCCAGCTTATAAAGCAGGGCGGCCACCATATTATCCGTCTCGCGGCACATATTGATATAGTAAAGCCAGGCGGCCCGTTTTTCCATATCCTCTGCATATTTGCCGGTAAAATAGCAGTTCACATCCGTAAGGGTTGCCGTATATTTTTTCGGATAACGGCCATGCCCCTGAACTGTAATGGTGGTGATATAATCCCGGCCTTCCGTCTGCGCTAACCGATCAATCATCACATCATCGAGCACATCATCTTTGGCCCAGCCTCTGGGCGTGTAGTTTAACATATACATATGCTCCATGCCGGTAAAGGTATCAAAGCCCAAATTGGAATAATCTATATACCTCTCATAAAATGTGGCGTCATTGTTGTGAAAACCGGCTGTGGCATAACCCTGCCTTTTCAGGTCATAGGCCATGCTGTCACAGCTTGTGGAGGTCATAATCGTCTTAAAAGGATACTCACCGGCTCCGAAAAACTGGGTGCTCATGCCCGTCTGCACTTCAAACTCCGTATTCGCCGTACCGGCTCCCACCGCCGGCACAGTCAGAAGTCCCCAGGAATAATCCCGCTTTAACGCCGTAAGGGTAGGCATGGGGTCCTCCGAGGTATGGAAATCCTTCATATACCGGGTGTCAAATATGGACTCTAACTGTATCACGATAATATTGGGGTGTTCCGGTGTAGCCTTTTCATTCCGGTAATAGGAAATCTCGCCTTCCGGCTCCCTTTCGGAAACCTTTCCCTTTTCCCCGCTATCCTGTGTATCCGCCGTCTCATTTTGTCCCGTACCGGCGTCGTCCCCATTTACCCAGTCCGGGATTCCATCTGCCTTCGGTTCTTCCGTATCTTCTTCCTCCGGCTGCGCATCACCGGAGTTATCAATCACATCCGCCTGCTTTTCTGTCGTCTCTTCCTGCAATCCGTCCTCTTGAAGGGCGCCGTCTTCCGATACACTGTCCCCGGAAACATCCGACGCCGGATTATCCGCCTCCGTATCCTTCCCTAAAGCCGTATTCTCTGTATCTTTCGTAGCTTCATCCGTCCGGTCTGCCTCAGCCTCCCGCCGGATTTCCTCCGCTTCCTCCTTCGTAACCAATATGACTTCGCTCTTATCATAATCAAGCCCGTCTACAATCTCCTCAATCCGTTCTTCACTGTATTCCTTCGGTTTGCTGATTCCCACATCGATAATACTGTTAGAAAAGCAGTAGGCAAAGCCATAATCATTATAGGCATACGCTAAATTTCCGAAATTGTCCGATACCGTCTGCGTGTCCACCGCCACTTTGGTTAAAGTCACAATTAAAAACAGGCACATGCACACATAGGCGGAAGCCCGCAAAGGATGCCTTTTACTCTCAATCTTCGGCAGGCGGATATACAGATAAACCAAAAGCGCAATCACGAAAATAATGCCAATTACGCTTAATACCATCTGCCATTTCGTCAGGTACTTGTCAAGCATGGTCATTACATTCCGTATCATCAGCACATCAATCGCAGAAAAGGGGGTTGTCCGGAAACACAGCACAATATAATTGGCAAAAGCGGAAACCACCCACATGGCGCACACAAACACAGTGGCAAACACCCGCCGTTTGGCAAACAGCACCAAAGACAACGTGACAAAAATGATAAAGGCATTGTACAGAAAAACCATGGGGGATTCCTTTATGAAAAGAAGCGCTTTCAAAAAGGAATGTCTGCTCAATACCTCTAATATATAATTCATCAGACAGGCCAACAGCAGATACCCCACAAAGGGAACCTTGCTAATCTTAAGAATCCCGTCCTTTACCGGTTTGCATAATTTTTTAATCTTGTCTAATATATTCTTCATCTCATACTCTTCCTATGCCTTATCATAATGCAAAACTTCTATGAAAAATATACCATGCTTTTTTCAAAAAGCAAGTATGTTCATAAAATTTTAAGATGTGTAATTCTCGTTAAAAAGGGAGGAGGGCGGGAGCAGGCAGGCCATACGGCCATCATCCGCTTTACCAGCCTTTCCATAACCTCCCGCCTCACAAAGAACCGGTTCAGAAATGCAATGCATAACCTTCCTCTATTCATATTCCTTTTTCAACTGCCCGATAATGCGCTGAATACTCTTTACTGACAGGTAATTCTTTTCCGCCAGAGAGTCCATATCCTCCCCTGCCAGAAAATCCATGTAAATGTGGAAATTTCTCTCTTTCAGTTCCCGGCGGATTGGGGTGTCTGTTCCCCAATCCTTTTTATGATTCAAGCACCGGGGTATATAAATCCATTCTCCGTCCACATATTCCTGTACCTTTGCCAGCAGCTCTTCGGGCAAAACCTGTGTCGCATTTTTATAACCCATCACACTCTCCTATCAATCTATCACAAACAGGAAACCTATGGCTATCCGCAACACGCTATCCGTTTTCGCTGCGTCAGCCTCCGCTACGCAGCGTATACACTCAGATTAATCATAAGCCCACCTCTCTTTTCTCTATATTCATTTTATAAGATTTTCATCCGAATTTACACCTCAAATTTATTTACGAAACAATTTTAAGAAACCTGATACTGGGACGCATAAAGTCCGGCATAAAAGCCTCCCTTCTCTAACAGCTCCCGGTGGGTTCCCTGCTCCACAATATCCCCGTCTCTCATAACTAGAATCACATCTGCCTCCTTAATGGTGGAAAGACGGTGCGCCACCACAAAACTGGTTCGCCCCTTCATCAGTCTGGCAAAGGCGTTCTGCACCCTAAGCTCGGTGCGGGTGTCAATGGATGAGGTTGCCTCATCTAAAATGAGCATCGGGGGAATCTCTAACATCACCCTGGCAATGCACAAAAGCTGCTTCTGCCCCTGGGAAAGCACACCGCCGTCCTCCCCGATTACCGTGTCATAGCCCTCCGGCATCCGCTTAATAAAGCTGTGGGCATGACAGGCTTTTGCCGCCTCCACAATCTCCTCCTTAGAAGCCTCCGGCTTTCCATAAGCGATATTCTCCGCAATCGTCCCCGATTTTAACCATGTTTCCTGTAACACCATACCGTAGTTATCCCGCAGGCTGTCCCTGGTTATCCTGTAAATGCTGTCCCCATTGATTGTGATACTCCCCTTATCAATATCATAAAACCGCATCAACAGGTTGATTAATGTGGATTTCCCGCAGCCGGTAGGCCCTACAATAGCCACCCGCTGTCCTTTTTTCACCTTCAGATTCAGATTTTTAATCAGCGGCTTTTCCGGCACATAGGAAAAGGCCACATGCTTTAATGTAATGTTGGTCTTATCCTCCGTCTCATTCCTCGTCAGCACTTTACAGTCCGGCCCATCCTCCGGCTCCGTCTGTTCATCTAACAATTCAAACACCCTGGCGGCGCAGGCAATGGCATTCTGTATCTCCGTAACCACGCCGGAAATCTCATTAAAAGGCTTGGTGTACTGGTTCGCATAGCTTAGGAAACAGGAAAGCTGCCCTACGGTAATGCCGCCCCGTACGGCGATAAAAGCGCCTGCAATTCCCACTCCCGCATAGACTAAACTGTTGACAAAACGGGTAGCCGGATTGGTCAGGGAAGAAAAGAAGGTCGCCCGCAGGCTGTAGGCAGAAAGCTGTTTGTTAATCGTGTCAAAACGCCCCATTGCATGGTCCTCATAGCCAAAGGCCTGAACAATCTTCTGGTTTCCCACCATTTCTTCCACCAAGGCCGTCAAATCCCCCCGGCTCTCCGACTGCAGCCGGAACATGGTATAGGTCCGCTTTGCAATAAAAGCCGCCACAAACAGGGAAACCGGCGTAATCAAAACCACCACCAGGGTAATTTTCCAGTTGACGCTAAGCATAAACAGCAATGTGCCTAAAATGGTAATCACCCCGGTAAAAAACTGGGTGAAACCCATAAGCAGTCCCTCCGAAAACTGATCCACATCATTGATTACCCTTGAGACCACCTCGCCGTACTGCCGGTTATCAATAAACTTAAGCGGCAGGCGGTTCAGCCGTTCAAAAACCTGAATGCGGATATCCTTTACCACGTGATAGGTAATCCGGTTATTGCAAAGGCTCATCAGCCATTGGGACAGGGCGGTAAATAAAATCACTATGGCAAACCGTATCAGTAAAGGCTTTAAGCCTGCAAAATCCACCCTTCCCGCCGCAACAATCCGGTCAATGGCCTGGCCGGTTATCACAGGAGCGTAGAGCGTGGTCACGACTGTTGCCAGCGCAAAGAGCAGGGAAAGAACGACAAATCCATTGTAGGGCCTGATAAACGCCAGTACCCGCTTAACCGTTGCCTTCTGCCCTGCCTTATATCCGTTATCCTTATCTGCCATTTTCCTGTCCCTCCTTTCCCTCAGACTCGTTCTGGGAAATGACGATTTCCCGGTAGACCTCGCAGCTTTTCATCAATTCCTCATGGGTTCCGGCTCCCGCCATGCAGCCGTCCTCCAATACGATAATCCTGTCCGCCTGTTTAATCGTAGCCGCCCGCTGGGAAACAAGAAATACCGTCATTTTGTCCGTCTGTTCCAAAAGAGCCTTCCGAAGCCTTGCATCTGTCGCATAATCAAGTGCCGAGGCCGAATCGTCTAAAATCAGGATTTCCGGCTCCCTCACCAGGGCTCTTGCAATCGTCAGCCGCTGCCGCTGTCCCCCTGAGAAATTTCTGCCGCCCTGAAGGACCATTTCTTCCAGCCCGTCTTTCTTGCTCGCAATCACATCATCCGCCTGGGCAACGGATAAGGCTTTTTTCAGCTGCTCCTCTGAAGCGTCCTCATCCCCCCAGCGGAGGTTTTCTGCAATGGTTCCGTTAAACAATACCGCCTTCTGCGGCACAATGCCAATCCGGTCCCTTAACTGATGAAAGGAATATCCTCTGACATTCACGCCGTCAACCCGGATCTCCCCTTCCGTCGCATCATAGAACCGGGGAATCAGATTAACCAGTGTGGATTTGCCACAGCCCGTACCGCCGATAATGCCGATGGTCTGCCCTGCCTTAGCCGTAAAGGAAATGTCTTTAAGAGCCGGTTCCTTGGCCCCCTGATAGGTAAAGGTAACATGGTCAAAAACTACCTTATCCTCCGTTTTTTCTATATCCACTCCGACAGGATGCTCTTTAACCGAAGGGGTAAGGGCGAACACATCCCGCACCCTTCCGGAGCAGGCCGCCGCCTTGGTCAGCAAAATGATGAGATTGGCTAACTTTACTAACTCAATCAAAATCTGGGACATATAATTGACTAAGGCGATGACTTCTCCCTGCGTCAGCTTTCCCGTATCCACCTGTAAGCCGCCAATCCAGATAATGGCGATAATCGCCACGTTTACGATAATATAGGTTACCGGGTTCATCACCGCTGAAATCCTGCCTACCAGCGTCTGGACGGCATAAAGCCGCTCGCTTCCCTCCCGGTACTCCCGGTTTTCATCCTCCTGGCGGCAGAAGGCGCGAATCACCCTTGCCCCCGCAAGATTTTCCCTGGTCATCCGCAGTACATGATCCAACGCCTTTTGTACCTTCCGGTAAAGGGGAATGGTGCAGAGCATTATGCCAAACACGACAACCGACAATGCGGGAATTGCCACGACGAAAACAAAAGCCGCCTTCACATCCACCGTAAACGCCATAACCATAGCGCCCACGACAATGAAGGGGGAGCGTAAAAACAGCCTTAAAAACATATTCACCCCGGACTGAAGCTGATTGATATCATTGGTCATGCGGGTAATCAGGGTAGAGGTTCCCGCCTGATCAAGCTCCGTATAGGACAGCGCATTGATATGGGCAAACAAATCCCTGCGCACGCTTTCGCCAAAGCCCACCGAAGCCTTAGCCGCAAAATACTGGGCGGTTATGGAGCAGGAAAGGCCGATTACCGCAAGGGCAAGCAGGACGAAACCCATACGCACAATGTAAGTGCCGTCTGCATTTTTAATACCCACATCCACAATGGCCGCCATCACTAACGGCACAAACAGTTCAAAGCTGGCCTCTAACATCTTAAACAGGGGGGCGATAATGCTCTCTTTTTTATATTCTTTCAAATAGTCTGTAATCTTAAACATGGTCACTCCTTCAACAGCCTGCGGATAAATCTCCCTGCCTCCACCCAGGCCTGTCTGGCCTCCGGGTACATGAGCATCCCCATCTGAAATACATGGAACATGCCAGGATAGACATGCTCCTTTACGGAAACGCCCTCATCTCTGGCTTTTTGCGCCACTGTCAGGGTATCGCTTAACAGCATTTCATATTCCCCTACCTGCATCAGCATAGGCGGAAACCCGGTAAAATCTCCGTTGACCGGAGAAATGTAGGGCTGCTCCGGGTTGTGTCCCTGATAATAGCCCTCCTGATACACCAACGTATCCTTCGAGCCGCCAAAAATGGGATCGATATCAAAGTTTTCCTGATAGGATTCTCCGCTTTTGGTCAGGTCCGTCCAGGCCGACATGGTGATAATTCCCCTTGGCATAGGCATATGCCGGTCCCTTAAGTAAAGCCCCAGCGCCAGCGCAAGGCCGCCGCCTGCGGAATCTCCGGCAAGAAATATTCTTTCCTCGTCATATCCTTTCTCCAATATCCACCGGTATGCGTCAGCCGCATCGGCTAAGGCGGCGGGATAAGGAAATTCCGGCGCCACCCGGTAGTCTACCGTTAAAACATCTAGCCCTTTGCTGATTTCCCAGTAAAGGGCTGCCATATCCCGGTACATATTATGAAGCTTTCCGTAATAACCGCCGCCGTGAAGCTGCAGGATAATCGCTTTGTGATCTTCCGCCTTTTCTTCCTTTCCGCACAAAAGCTCCATGGTAAAATTCCCCATGTCAATTTCCTGCAAAGCCAGGTGTTCGGGACACTCCCATTTTTTCTCTCTTTCATTTAACTTCTGCCGCAGCTCTCCCCTTTGCGCCTTCGGTCCTAACAAGGGGAAATGGTTGGCAATCCGCACCATTTTTCTGGCTGTCCTTCCCCGGACACTAATCTTTTCCTCCATCTTCTTCCTCCCTCAGACATGGAACCTTCTCTTTAATTCCCTTGCCAGTTCCCGGTCGCCGAAAATAATGGTGCCAAGAAGGTATACGCCGGTCACTCCCGCGCAGGTCACAGGCAGAACCACATTGGTAATCCGGCCCGAAAAATACAGGGCAATGATACCCACGCTGCACAGGGCAATGAATAACAGCAGAATGGTATAGCTGTACCAGTGCTGCCTGTTTAACATCATCAGGAAGAACACAATGGCGTCCCCGAACAGGATTACACCGGGAATCGCCCATTTTAAAGACCAGCCGGACATGCCGGTAAAATAGTCAATCCCAAACAAAAGCAGCATGGTAAGGGTAAGCTGTATCCCCACCTTGGCCGCATATCCCGCATCATGGTTAATCCAGTAAACCATGGACAGATAGATATAAATCATGGCTACACCGCTGATTCCGGACCACAAAAATCCGGGGGTAGTGATACAATTAATCACAATCAGCCCGATTTCCGCAAGGATAAACAAAAACAGGATAAGCCGCATCACAAAATGAAGCCGCTTGGTCCGTTTCCTGACATCCGGATAGGGTGCGCCCTTCCCGTAGCGCTCCATCTGGCGCTCCTTCTCCTCCGGAGACAGTTCTTCTAATACGCTGCTGCAAAGAGGGCAGACCTCGGTATCATCATATACGATTATATTACAATTCCCACATTTATTCATAATATGCACCGTTACTTTCTATGGCAACAGAGACCCCGTCTGCTGCAATCGTCTGGAAAATCCGTTTCTGTACCGATAAATCCGCCAGTACGGAGCTGATCGTAAAGGTCAGCATCCCGTTATAGGAACAGATACCGCCCTTCATATTCTGCCCCTTGGACATGGAGAGGGTGACATAGAAGTTCTCCACATACTGCCGGTAAGGTTCTTTCAATTCGATATTGCCAATATTGGTTACGGTAGCCGAAGTGGCTTTGGCAGAAGCCTCATAGACCTGCTTCATGACAAAATTCTTGATTACCAAAGGCACCGCCCGCAGAATCAAATTCTGCTCATTGGACACATTGTAGGACATAATGTTATCGAGATTTTCCGGCGTAATCTGTTCCTTTAAATCCGCCGCCACAATCTCTAACACCTCACGAAAGCTGTATTCCTCCCGTTCCGGCTTGAAGGTGGCAGACACCATGGCAAAAAAATTTTTCATGGTGTGGGAGTGATAATAAGGACGCAGATTAACCGGCACACAGCACCGGATTGGTACCTTGGAAACCTTGCCGTTTAAATATTCCCGGTAAACTCCGTAGACGAACGCCCCCACTAAATACTGGTTAATGGTCACGCCGTAGCTTTTGCTCACCTGCTTTAGCTGCTCCACAGGAAGATAACCGTGGACCACGCCCATTTCCCCCTTAGGCAGCTCCTCGCCGCTAATCGTCAGCGCCCGCTCGGATTTATATACCTTCTCATGGCCCTTCTTGAAATTCTTTACATAGCTGTCTTCCTTATCTAAAAAAATACCGGCTGAAATCTTGTCCTTATCAAGCTGTAACAGTTCCGGATATTTCAGACGGAGATATTGGTAAACCAGTTCCTTTAAAAAGGTAATTCCGCCTGCGCCGTCAGTGAGCACATGGAACACCTCTAAGTTAATCCGGCACTGATAATAAGTTACCCGGAACATATAGTGGTTGTTCCGGCTCTTATCAATATAGGCGCCTGGATGGGAATACTCCTGCCGGACAATGGGCGCCGGTCTGGAATTTTCCTCAAAATAATACCAGAAAAATCCCATGTGCAGCCTCATTCTGAACACAGAAAACTGGGGCAAAATCCTGTTCAATGCCTCCTGCAAAAGCACCCTGTCAATCTCCTCCGTAAGGGTTACGGAAATCCGGTACACATTTGACATCTCCTCTGTGGCAATCACGGGAAACAGATTGGCTGTGTTGTCCAATTTGTCCCATGCCGGCTGGTCATGTCTTAAGGTGCGCTTTCTTGTTTGCGGTTGTTCCTCCTGCGGGGCCATTTGCCCCTCTTCCTTTTTCTTTCCCATTTGCTTTCCTTTTCTATGCCTGATGGTTAAGCTTTGCCCGCTTTCTTAAGGTAGGATCCAATATCTTTTTGCGGATGCGGATATGCTCCGGCGTAATCTCTAAAAGTTCATCCGTATCAATAAATTCCAACGCCTGCTCTAAACTTAGTATCTTCGGCGGCGTCAGTTTTAATGCATCATCCGATCCGGAAGCGCGGGTATTCGTCAGATGCTTGGCCTTGCAGACATTTAACTCAATATCCTCCGCCTTTCCGGTCTGGCCGATTACCATGCCCGCATACACCTGTTCCCCCGGTCCGATAAACAGGGTTCCCCGGTCCTGGGCGTTAAACAGGCCGTAGGTAATGGTCGTGCCGGTCTCAAAGGCAATCAAAGAGCCCTGGTTGCGGTAAGCCATATCTCCCTTATACGGGCCGTATCCGTCAAATATGGTATTGATGATGCCGGTACCTTTGGTGGAGGTTAAGAAATCTCCACGGAAACCAATCAAGCCTCTGGCGGGAATTTTAAACTCCAACCGCACGGTACCGTCATGGGCCGGCGTCATGGCCTGGAGCTCCCCTTTCCGCTCATTTAACATGCTGATAATCGTTCCGGAAAATTCCTCCGGAACATCAATATAGGCAATCTCCATCGGCTCTAACTTTTTGCCCTTCTCGTCCTCCCGGTAAATGACCTCCGCCTTGCTGACTGCGAACTCGTAGCCCTCCCGGCGCATATTCTCAATGAGGACGGATAAATGCAGTTCTCCCCTGCCGGAAACCTTATACGTATCCGTTCCCTCCGTCTCCTCCACTCTTAAGGACACATCCGTATTCAGCTCCCGGAACAATCGGTCACGCAGATGTCTTGAGGTGACAAACTTTCCCTCTTTGCCTGCTAAGGGAGAATCATTTACCATGAAATTCATGGAAATGGTCGGCTCGGAAATCTTCTGGAATGGAATGGGCTTGGGGTTATCCACAGAACAAAGCGTATCCCCGATATGGATATCTGCAATGCCGGATATGGCAACGATAGAGCCAATGCCGGCCTCCGACACCTCCACCTTGTCCAATCCCTCAAACTCATATAGCTTGCCGATCTTTACCTTCTTACATTTGCTCTCGTCGTGGGCGTTTACCAGCAATACCTCCTGATTTAATTTAAGCGTGCCGTTGTCCACCTTACCCACGCCGATTCTTCCCACATACTCATTGTAATCAATAGTAGAAATCAACACCTGGGTATCCGCCTCCGGATCTCCCTCCGGCGCCGGAATATAATCGATAATCGTCTCAAAAAGAGGCGACATATCAACAGCCTCATCCTCCATATTCTTCTTTGCCACACCGTCCTTGGCGGAAGCATAGACAAACGGACAGTCTAACTGCTCGTCTGTAGCCTCTAAGTCCAGCAAAAGCTCTAACACTTCTTCCTCTACTTCTTCCACTCTTGCCTCCGGCCGGTCAATCTTATTGACGCAGACAATCACATGGAGATTTAACTCCAAGGCTTTCTTCAACACAAATTTGGTCTGGGGCATAGCGCCCTCAAAAGCGTCTACCACTAAAATTACGCCGTTTACCATCTTAAGGACGCGCTCTACCTCGCCGCCGAAGTCTGCATGTCCCGGCGTATCAATAATATTAATCTTCGTTCCCTTATAGTTGACTGCCGTATTTTTGGACAAAATGGTGATTCCCCGTTCTCTCTCGATATCGTTGGAATCCATAACCCGCTCTGCCACTTCCTGATTTTCCCGGAAAACGCCGCTTTGCTTTAAAAGCTCGTCCACCAGCGTCGTCTTTCCATGATCTACATGGGCAATGATTGCTATATTGCGAATATCATCTCTTGAAATCTTCATCTGTTATCCCTCGCATCCTGCATTTCTTTATTTACACAACATTTCAAGTGTAGCACAAAGAAAGCAGGCTTTCAAGACAAGAATTATCTTCCTGCCGAGGAAACCTCAATCCCGTTGCCATGGGCGGCTTTCGCCTTGTACATTGCCCGGTCCGCCTTCTCAAACACCCGTTCCAGCTTATCCTCGTACACCCATTCCACTACGCCGGCGCTGAATTTAATAGATGCCTGCGTCCGCATAAGCCGTCTCTTTACCTCGGACAAAGCCACATTCTTCGTCAGCACCATGAACTCGTCTCCGCCAAACCGTCCGATAATACTGTCCTCATGGAAGGAATCCCAGATTGATCTGGCAACATCTTTGATAATGGCGTCGCCATACTGGTGCCCGAACTGGTCATTGATCATCTTGAAATTATCCAAATCCAGAATAATAAAATAGAACTTGGAAAATGGCGCCTGCCGCACAAATTCCTCCATTTTCTCAAAGGCGATATTCTTCTGGTAAACTCCCGTAAGGCCGTCCCGCTCCGCCCGGTAATTCATCCTCTCCTTTTCCAGCTTGGCATCATGGATATCATAAATCCGTCCCATAACGCTCCTGATTTTCCCGTCGCTGCCCCGGACGCTTTTATAGTGGGCTGTATGCCAGCGGTAGCCGTCGCCGGAGACCGTAGACAGATACTCGATATCCCCCTCCATAGCCTCTAAGCAGCAGGCTTTCAGCACAGCCTTAAACCGGGGCAGATGGTCGCTATGTACCATCGGATATTCCTCCAAATACTCGGTATAATTCTCAATCTCCCGGTGCTTTTTGTTATTCTCAAAATTATAGGAAAATACCATTTTATCCTCATCCGGAAAATATTCAAACAAAATCCCCCGGGCCGTTGCCTCTAAAATCCTGTATTTTTCCTCCTGAATCTGAAGCTCTGCATTCATCTCCTTAAGCTGCTTTAGCTGTTTTTCTTTCTCCTCTGTATCCGTAATATCGGTAATCACAGTCAGATAAATGGGCTTATCAGAGGCAACCTTGCCAACGGGTACTCCCTTTACATGAAACCAGCCTAAAGAACCGTCCTGCCGGTAGCCATGAATCTTATGTCCCACCGTTTCCTTATTCGGCGTGCTTTCCCGCAGGTCCGCTAACAGCTTTGCTGCCTCGTCCTGAAAGCAGCTTGACAAAACATCATCCTTTTTGACTGTGTAACCCTCTTTGGTATAACCCACACATTCATAATATGCCTCGTTGAGATACAGCACCCTCACCTTATCCCCAATCTCAAACAGGGCAATGCCCGCCCTGATATTCTCTAACAAAATCCGAAGCAGGCTTTGGGCGTCCTCACCAAGACAGCTCAATCTGCGGTAGTCTGTAATATCATATGAATCTATATTTTTATCCATATCTGTAAGCCCCTTTCATACTCTGTCGCTTTATCGGTAATAGGGAAAGTATACCATTTCCCGCTGGTTTTTTCCACATAAATATGCTTATATGTGATAATAAATTATTCTCCCATTACAAAAAAGAGACCGGATTCCTGTCTGGCAGTTGTCCAATCTCTTTTTTTACCTTTCCTTACTTATCCTTCTTCTTAGAAGTCCCATTCTTCGGCTGCGCCTTCGCCGTCGATTTTCTCGGCGCCGGTTCCTTATAGTCATACTTAAAGATGACCGTAGACAGCGGCGGCAGATGCATGGTGATTGAGTATTTTCTTCCATCCCATGGCTCGCTTGCCGCTTTAATCGGCGCAGCATTTACCCTGTTAAGGCCGCCAAACTCCTCAGCGTCTGAATTTAGAATCTCCGTATACTTGCCGGAACATGGAACCCCTACAATAAAGCCGTCCCTGTCAATAGGCGTAAAATTGCTTACGACCAAAAGCTGATCCTTTGCGGTAGAACCCCGGCGGATAAAGGAGACGATACTGCTCTGTGGATCGTCACAGTTAATCCACTCAAATCCCATCTGATCCTGATCATTGTAATACATAGCGTCATAATCATGATATAACTGGTTCAATGCCTTCACATAATTCTGCATTCCCTTGTGGAACCGGGAATCTTCACCGTCTAACAGGAACCAGTCAAGGCTTCTGGCCTCGCTCCACTCCCGCAGCTGGGCAAATTCCTGTCCCATAAATAAGAGCTTCTTGCCCGGATGTGCGTACATAAATCCATAAGCGGTACGAAGATTTGCAAATTTGTCATCATGCAGTCCCGGCATCTTATTTAACATAGAGCATTTCAGGTGAACCACCTCGTCGTGGGAAATCACCAGAATGAAATTCTCGGAATAGGCATACATCAGGCTGAACGTCAGGCGGTTATGGTTAAACTGGCGGAAATAAGGATCTAACTTCATGTAATCCAAAAAGTCATTCATCCAGCCCATATTCCATTTAAACAGGAAGCCCAGACCGTCCATGGCAACCGGTGCGGTTACGCCCGCCCATGCTGTGGATTCCTCCGCAATAACAAAGACGCCCATATCCAAATCTTCAATCGTCTTGTTCAGTTTCATCAAAAGTTTAATGGCGTCATAGTTCTCATTACCGCCGTCCTCATTGGGCAGCCAGTTGCCGTCCTGTTTGCCGTAATCTAAGTACAGCATAGACGCCACGGCATCCACTCGCAGAGCGTCGATATGATACTCCTTTGCCCAGAAGATTGCATTGGCAATCAGGAAATTGGAAACCTCGTTGCGGCCGTAATCAAAAATATAGGTACCCCAGTCCGGATGCTCGCCTCTTCTGGAATCCGGATGCTCGTAAAGAGCCATTCCGTCAAACTTGCCAAGACCGTGAGCGTCCCGCGGAAAATGGGCGGGAACCCAGTCCAAAATCACGCTGATACCATTCTTGTGCATATAATCCACAAAATACATGAAATCCTCCGGATCTCCGTATCTTCTGGTAGGCGCATAATAATTGGTCACCTGATAACCCCAGGAACCGTCAAAGGGATATTCGGCAATTCCCATAAGCTCTATGTGGGTATATCCCATATATTTTACATATTCCGCTACCATAGGCGCCAGTTCCCGATACGTGAAAAATCCGCTGTCGTCATCTTCGATTTTCTTCTTCCAGGAACCTAAGTGCATCTCATAGATTGCCATTGGCTTTCTTATGGCCTCTGTTCTGGTAAGGCCCTTCCGGTTCTCCATCCATGCGCTGTCCTTCCAGCGGTACTTGGTAATATCCTTAACCACATTGGCGTTGTCCGGACGGAACTGACAGCAGTTTGCAAAAGGATCTGCCTTAAAAATCTCCTCTCCGTAACGGGTGAGAATGTTAAACTTATAAACCGCATCCTCTCCCACATCCGGAATAAATAATTCAAAAAATCCACCGGTCTGGCTGATGTTCATCGGATGAAGCGCACCGTCCCACATATTAAAGTCACCTACAACGGATACTCTTCTGGCATGAGGCGCCCATACTGCAAAATAGGTTCCGGCCACGCCGTCTAGCTTCATCGGGTGCGCGCCTAACTTCTTGTAGATATCCCAATGGTTGCCCTCGGAGAACAAGTAGATATCATAATCCGTCAACTGGCTCTCAAAACTGTAGGGATCGGCGGAAACCACAGTGGAACCGTCCTGATAATTCGTAACCAGACGGTATTTGTTGCCGTTGAATTTCTTCTTGGGCAGATACAGCGCATAAAAGCCCTTATCGTCTACCTTTTCCATCTCATATTCTGTCTTCCCTGTCGGTGCAATTACCTTACAGCTTAATGAATGAGGCTTATATGCTGTAATCATCTGCCCTTCCCCGTAATCATGGTTGCCAAGCAGCTGCTTTGGCGCATTAATCTTGCCTTCAATCAGCTCATCATACAGTATCCAGTTCATCCATTGCTCAATCTTAATATTCATAAAGACCTCCTTTTTGCTCTCCTGTTCTCTATACTACAGACAATCCTAATGTCTGAAATGCCGCATACCGGTAAATACCATGGCAATTCCATATTCATCCGCCTTGTCAATCGACATCTGGTCGCGCATAGCCCCGCCGGGCTGGATAATCGCCGTCACTCCGGCCTTTGCCGCAGCCTCCACGCAGTCGTCAAAGGGGAAGAACGCATCGGATGCCATAACCGCGCCCTTAATGGCATCCTCGCCAATCTGTGTCCGGGCATGTTCAATTCCCTGCTCCGTAGCCCAGATCCGATTTACCTGCCCCGGTCCGATTCCCACTGTCTGCTTATTCTTTGCATAGGCAATTCCGTTGGACTTCACATATTTAACTACCTTCCATGCAAATTTTAAATCCTCCATCTCCTGCTCTGTCGGCTGCCGTTTCGTCACTACCTTTAAGTCTTCCTCATGGTACAATTCGCTGTCGATCGTCTGTACCACAATACCGCCGTTCACCTTCTTCATATCCAGAGAACCGGCCGGCTGCTTTGCACTGATATCGTCAAGCTGCAAAAGGCGGATATTTTTCTTGCCGGAAAGAATCTCTAACGCCTTGTCCGTATAAGAAGGGGCAACCACCACCTCCATAAACATCTCGGAAATATCCTTCGCCATATCCTCCTCAATGGTTCCATTGGCTACAATAATACCGCCAAAGATAGAGGTCTCATCTGCCTCTAACGCCTTCCGCCATGCCTTGTAAATGGTCTCGTCAGAACCAACGCCGCAGGGATTGCCATGCTTGCAGCCCACAACGGTAGGCTCGTCAAATTCTTTCAAAAGTTCAAGCGCTCCGTTGGTGTCATTAATATTGTTATAGGATAACTCTTTGCCATGAAGCTGCTTTGCGCCAGTCAGAGAACCTTTCAGATTGCCGATTTCCCGGTAAAAGGCCGCCGGCTGGTGGCTGTTCTCCCCATAGCGCATCTCCTGTACCTTTTCAAAGGTTAATGTCAGCGTCTCCGGCCATGCGGTGTCCCCTCTCTGCTGACGGAGATAATGATTAATCATAGCGTCATAGTTCGCCGTATGCTCAAATACCTTGCCCATCAGATAGAACTTGGTATCTAGGGAAACCTCGCCCTGTTCCCTGAGTTCCTTAAGCACCACCTCATAATCTGCCGGATCGACTACCACAGCCACATCCTGATAATTCTTAGCGGCTGCGCGAAGCATGGTGGGCCCGCCGATATCAATATTCTCAACCGCCTCAGCCCTTGTCACTCCCGGCTTTAAAATGGTCTGCTTAAAGGGATAGAGATTGACAATGACAAAATCAATGGTCTCAATATTCAGTTCCTTTAAGGTCTTCATATGCTCCGGGTTGGAACGCATGGCAAGAAGCCCTGCATGGACAACCGGGTGAAGCGTCTTAACCCGTCCGTCGAGACATTCCGGAAAACCGGTCAGGTCTGAAATCTCAATGGCATCGATTCCCTCCTCTTTCAGCTTATGATAAGTGCCTCCCGTGGAGATAATCTCAATGCCAAGCTTCGTCAATTCCTTCGCCAGCTCCACAATACCGGTCTTGTCGGATACGCTAATCAGTGCTCTCATTCTTAAATCCTCCTCATGCTTGTATCTTTGCATCCAATTACCTATGCAATATCATACCATTTTTCATAAAATCTGTAAATGAATATTCCATAGTTTTTAGACAAATGTCTATTGTTCCTCCTGTTCAATCTCCTCCATAATGTCAAAGGCACGATTGAGCAGGCGAAGCAGGTCCTTCATATCGTCCCTGCCCATACGCTTGATCATCTCCTGAAGATAGGCGTATTTTTTCTCTTTTTCCCGCTGACAGATTTCCCTGCCCCGGTCGGTCAGGGTGATATAGACATGGCGCCGGTCCGTGCGGGAGGTCCTTCTTGTGACAAGACCTTTCTTTTCCAATATGGTTACCTTCTTAGACACTGCCGATACCGAGGTCTCCATAATCCGGTTCAGCTCTCCTATGGTAATTCCCTCTTCCTCTGAATGCTTCTGAGACGCCTTTGGCAGTTCCCCGTTGTCTTTTCCGCTGCACTTTAGATACCCGCATTTGCCGCTTTTGGCGTCTAACAGCACGGAAACTGCCAGTAGCAGAAAAAATTCCACATTGGACAAGTCGCTGTCCATATTCAGTTTGTCCTTACCGCAATGTATCCTGTGCAGCATCCGGTATACCGCGCCGGTAATTTCATCAAAATCCTGCTCCATATTCATCCCCGCTATTCCCGTCTGTATTTCACCTGTTTTTCAAACCATATTACAATTATATTCTGTTGAGAAATTTTGTCAACACCGCGCACCCCTGTCAAACAGAGCGTTTTTTCCCTTCTCTCATTCCCCTGCAGCAAAAGAAAAAACCGGCAGATACCCTTATCAAAAGCATCTGCCGGTCATATTCCTTTATGAATCAACATTCTATCTCTTTTCTTTGTAAATCACCTTTTTCTTATTCTTCTTCTCCCGGTAAAGATCCTCATCCGCCGCATTTAAGATATGGTCCAGATTCAAATCCTTTTCAATGATAAATTCATGGGTTCCTATACTCATATTCACATAGTACGGCTTATCGTTCTTATTTAACTCCGCCAATATACTGTGAATCCGGTTTTTTAAAGTCTCCGCAAAATTATCATGGCTGACAATGGCAAAGGCTGCAAACTCATCGCCGCCCATTCTGGCAACCACATCCGAAGAGCGGAAGGATTCGGAAAGGGCATGGGCTATGGTCTTTAAGGAAAAATCTCCCTCATCATGGCCAAACTCGTCATTGACAATTTTTAAATTATCCATATCCGCATAGACGGCAATCGCCTTCTGTCCATAGCACTTCTCATCCGAAAGAATCTTATTCACCGTATCTAAGAAACCGCGCCGGTTCTTAATGCCTGTCAGAGGATCCGAATGACTCATCGCATCGAGTACCCGGTTGCTCTCCTCCATCTTGGCAAGGTTCTTTTCCAATTCCTGCTTAATGGCGTTCTGCTTTTTCAAAATCTCTATAATCTCCACAGACACACTGATCTGGCAGGCAATCTGGGAAGCATACCGGAAATAATCCACCTCGGATTCCGTCATCATAATACCGTACACATCCTCACCGGAAAACAGCGGCATCACCAGCATATTGCAGCGGTGATCCTGAGGCATAATCTCGGAAGAAAAAACATCCTCCGTCTTAATGCTCTTCTCCTTACCGTCAAAGAGATGAACGTCATCCCGGTCATGGTACGCCTTCACATAAAACTCCTCCGGCTGTACCCACATATCTCCGTCCTTGTGCGTTATTCCCTTTCCATAGGTGAGAATATAACCCGAAGCAAAATCCATCCGCTGGAATTTGCTGATGACAGAATTATATTTCTTCTTTTCGGACTCCGAAAACTGGAGCATATCCCTTGTAATATTGGTAAGAACAATCTCGAATACCTTAACCTTTTCGTTGGTAGCCATCATATGCTGCGTCAGCACGGTCATAAATTCCTGATTGGTCGAGGACACCTCCTCTAACAACTGAAGACGGCTTTGCTCGTTTTCAATGTGCTGGCTCACATATTCACACAGGATATAATTGACCGTCTGGAACATATTCAAATCAATATAACCCTTGATATAGGTCTGGCTGTAAAGCAGATATTGTCTGGAAAACTCCTGGGGATCTAATTCCAAGGTTCCATCCTCTTTGACTAAGCTAAAGTAATATTTGAAATAATCCTCTACAATCTGCTTCATCTGCACCGTTCTGGCGCTCTCAAAATAATTGCTGAAATATCTGTTAAAAATCTCGTCTGCTAACTTTACTGCAAATTCCGGTGTCAGACTGGTGTCGGAATAATCATCATTCATAATAACGGTGCCGCCTGCCCTGCATCCGCAGGATTCTCTGGCAATCAGACGGGACTTTACATACTTGTTGACCTTCTCACCCTTCATCACATTCAGGCTTTCTAATACAGCCAGGTAGGCAAGCTCCTTGGTGTCAGCCTTGACGCTGGTAAGATGAGGCTCTAACAGCATGGCAAGGGAGCTATTGTCAAAACCGGTTACCAGAATATCCTTTCCCGGCTCAAGCCCCCGCTGCTTCATTACATTATATCCGCCTAAAGCCATCTGGTCATTGGCAAATACCATGGCTTCTATATCCGGATGGCGGTCTAGTAAATCTGCTACCGCATCCTCGGAAAATTCGGAAAAATTGCCATACACAACCCAGTCTTCTCCCTGATAAAGACCTTCCCGCTTCATGGTATCCCGGTATACCTCTAACCGTTCCACCGCATCCTGACTGGTGGCCGGACCACTGACAAAACCGATCTTTTGGCAATGATGCTCATGGATCAAATGCATAATTGCCTCTTCTAAGCCCGCCCTGTTATCTACGCATATGCTGGAATATCCTTCCTCCTGCCCTGCGAGCAGAATAACCGGAACATCCACAATCTTCTCCAAAAAATCCCGCTTCTGCTTGGCATCCATAAAGGAGGTAATCGTTCCATATTCCAAAATCACTGCGTCAAAAGCCTTGGAATTGACAAAAGAATAAAGGGTATTGTACTGATAACGGTAGCAGTTTGCATCATAATCATCATACTTCGCATCAATAATTCCTGCCGGCAGAATATACAGATTCGCATCAATCTCCGCCGCACCCATTAACGCCCCCTCGCAGACCGCATAGGAAAAATCATTTTCAATCATAGCCACAAATAATGCAATATTCTTTCGTTTACCCATGTTCCCTCTCCATAACAAGAATCCTGTAACTTCTGCCTGCGTTATAAGATTACAGGCATAGACTTAAATATATTATATAACATTATAAATATAATTTCCAGTAAAAATTTAATTACTTTTATTAATATTTGTATATTAGTCAATGATGTGACACCAACTTTTTTAATAAAAAAAGACAGTGTACTATAATAAATGTTAATCAGTATGCTATATTTACATTTCCAGTTCAAGGCGTTTCTGTAAAGGTGTTTTCCAGCCCAGCACCTGCATGGGGATGTTATTGGAACGCTGGAGATACCGTTTCATCTGAGCCGCCAGATCCGGATAGTCATAAAAGGACATATGGTTATAAAATCGTTCCTGGTCATTGCGGTGGCTTCGTTCCACTTTGCCATTGTGTCTGGGCGTGCGGGGGCGTATCCTTTGATGGAAAATCCCAAGGTGGTGGCATAAGCTGTCCAGCGGATGTTCCCGGTCTGTCTTTGTCAGGTGGGTAAATTCTGCACCGTTATCCGTCTGGAGGATTTGGGGCTGGTATCCAAAATAGGCGACTGCCCTTTTGACAAAGTCAACGGTGGAATAACTACTCTGCTCCATATAAGGGAAGAGGAACCGCTGCCGGGAAGCTTCATCAATCATGGTATACTGGTAAAACTTTTGAGGGACGCTGCCGGCATAGCAGGCTGTGGGGACATATTTCACATCCATCTGCCATTTCACGCCCAGCCGGGAGGGAGTGTCATATGGTTTCGGCTTGTATGCTTTCCTTTTGACAGGAGTATGGTTAAAATAACCCAGCCGTCTGCAGATGCGGTAGAGAGAGGCAGGGTGCCTTTTGTAGCCTTTTGCTGTCAGGAGTTTTCCATAAAGTTCACAGACGGAAATGTTGGGGTTTCTGCGGAAGTAATTACGGATCCATGCGAGTTCTTCCGCAGTATGCGCATTGGGGTGTCTGGAAAGGGGCCTGTGGGATTTGTCACAGAGGGATTCTTTTGTGCCGTCATACCTCTTATTCCAACGCATGAGGGAGGATTTAGAGATATGATAGCGTCTGCAGACAAAGGCAACGCCGACGCCGGTGCGGTAAAGTTTAACGGCATGGTATCTGGTGTTAAATTCATGTGGCAAATATCGTTGTGAATGTGTTATAATATTCATGACGGTTGAGTTTCCTTTCTTAGAACGTTTTTGTGGTGATTAACATTCTATAGGACTCAGCCGTTTTTGTATAGTGAAAAGTGTCACATCAATTGTAACTCTACAAAATTTAATTACTTTTATTAATATTTAAAGCCATGCCCATGAAATGCCCGGAAGTTTGACAGTTGAATAAATAAAAAATACCTTGCGGACCGCTTGTGGTCTGCTTTTTTGATGTCAAATT